>NZ_JAGWCV010000004.1:0-131312 GCF_020657735.1 Clostridioides sp. ZZV15-6383
CTAGACTAATATTTTTAAATCTGACCCTAGTTTCCTCAGTAAATGCAATTTTACCTTTATTTTTATAATCTTTTACCCAGTTTTGAACTTGTGTTTTGCTTCTTATATTCAGCATCTCAGCAATTTTATATGATGAGTATCCTTCTTTTATATATAAGTTTACAGCTTTTAGTTTAAGTTCTTTGCTATATTTTTTGTATTTTTTAGACATAGAAACCCCCCTTAGAGTATACGCTTTTTAGACCTATTATAATGGCCTTTTATTTGAATGTCTACTATAAGGGGATTATACTAATTTTGAGATAGCCTAGTTTTTGATATAAATAAGTTTTATTATTTTATAAAAAATTTATATAAAAATAAAAAATTATAATTATATATAAAGTTTGATAAAGTAAAGATGAATTACTATAGATTTAAATTATATTATTTTTTATTATTTTTATACCTTTCTTAGTTATAGATGAACCCTTTCTTCCTTTACCAGAAATTAAGTATCCGTTGTGTGTCAAATATTCGAGCATATTTCTTACTTCGTATTCTGTGACATTATATTCCATAAATTTCATTAGTTTTGTCCTCCCCATTGGCTTCATGTACAATGATTTTAGAATAGAAATACATATGTTTTTGTCATATTGACTCAAATCATTGAATATAGACACATTACTTGACATATAATTATTATTTAATTTTGAAGATATGTTTTGAGGTAAATCATTTATTGTAAGATAATTGGAACCCATGTAGGCCATATATTCAATACAATTTCTCAATTCCCTAATATTACCCATCCAAGTATATGAATTTAAAGCTTCTAAAAGACTTTTATCTAGTTTGATATTTTTATAGGGAAATTCTTTTAAAAATGATTCTAAAAGAATAGGTATATCTTCTAATCTATATCTAAGTGGAGGCAAATCTAAGGTGAACATGCTTATTCTGTAAAATAAATCCATCCTAAATTTATTTTCTGTAATTAATTTTTCTAAATCTTTATTTGTAGCAGCTAATATTCTCACATCAATTGGAATGATACTTGTACCACCAATTTTTCTGATTTCTTTTTCTTGTAAGACTCTCAAAAGTTTAACCTGTAAATTATGTGGCATATCTCCTATCTCATCTAGAAATATAGTGCCAGTATGAGCCAATTCAAATAATCCTTTTTTTCCACCCTTTTTTGCACCAGTAAAGGAGCCATCTTCATATCCAAATAGTTCACTTTCAAGTAGTTCACTTGGTAGTGAAGCGCAATTTATTGCTACAAAAGGTTTATTTTTTCTATTTGAATGATTATGTATTGATTGAGTAAAGGCTTCTTTACCTGTACCTGTTTCACCTGTTATTAATATAGGATTATCTGTAAGAGCCATCTTTTTTGCTTTTTTAATACAGTCTTTTATAACAACAGTATTTCCAATAATATTATTAAATTTATATTTAGCTACGTAACCTCTTTTAACAGAATCACTTCTTATTTTTTGTTCTAATATTTCTATATTGTTTACATCTTTTAATGTAATTAAGCAACCCTCTATATTTTTATAAAGATAAAACGGTTTTTTAGAAAGTATGAATTTTTTATCTATTTCATCTATGTATATAATCATATTATCTATATTTAAATTCTTTGTAATTTTATCTAAGAAACTCTTTGGTAGATATTCCATTAAGGATGGTGATTTTATAAGTTTTTCATCTAGTTCTAACATACTAAGTAAAGATTTATTTACAAAAGTAACTTTGTTAAAGGTATTGAAAAATATTAGACCATCACCTATTTCATCAATGGTCATGTATAGTATAGTTTTTAATTTAGATATATTATCTAAGGATGTATTCAAGAAGTCATGGCTTAATGTCTCTTTGGACAACCTGTATAGTTTTTCTATAAATTTTTCATTTTTTAGCTTTAGTACTACTAGTAATGACATATATGTATCTAATGAAATTTTTCTCCAACCTAGGTCGACTATATTTTTTATGTATTTTGGTATGAATCTAATTTGTCCTGGTGTTATAGCTGTATCTAAGTCATATACTTCATCACAATCTGGATATGTTGGTACAAAATCTATATGATTTATTCCAATTTTATATAGATAAGTGGCCATCTCAAATGCTGAAGTTTTATTGGTGGTCATAAGTAATGATTTTGTACCTGGAGGGAGTTGCATCATTTTTTCATATCCAAGTTTTGAAAGTGCTTTCGTTCCGTGAATAATTTCAATGTCTTCTTTAAAATGTTTTATTAAAAAATTACTAGTTAAAGGTGACAAAGAAAGTACTACATCTCCTTCTAAATTTTCTTTTATGCCATCAAGTATATTTTGTGTTTCTATGATTATTTCATCTCCAAAAAAGCTTATTAACTCCTCTTTGTAGTGGTCACTATTTAATTTATCATATGTTATAAGGATTAATTTTTTTTTGTCCATTTTATTTCTCCCAACAAAGTAATATTTATTTTTAAAGTATAAGATTAGTTATATTATACAACAAATAATAGAATAAATTTAGATATTTGATTAAATAATAGGTTTTTTTAGGTTTTTATCCTATAAAAACCTATTTAAAAATGAATTTTGTTAGATAACAAAAATCAGTTTTTTATATTGTGAAGTTTGTTTTAAATAAGTAATAAAAAAAGAATGTATTTATAAACTTGAGAAGTTAGTAATTATAAGTAATTTAATTATTGGAATAAATTTACAACAATAAATTAAACACAAAAACCTTATCATTAAAGTATTGGCATAAGTTTTGCTTATTAAATAGATATACTAATAAAATTCATTTAAACAGGAGGGAGAATTTATATGAAAAAATTGGAATCAACAACAGAAAAAGTAGAGGTAAAATGGTATGGGTATGTATCATTGATATTGGGTGCATTATTCTTTTCAGGAATATTTAAAGATGCACCAGGTGCATTAAAAGTTTTGGACTTTAATAATGTATTGGGTTCTTTTGGAACACTAGGAACAATCAATGATGGTGTAGGTACATTAGCTGCAAACTTTAGAGGAGATGGAGGTACTGGTCCTCGAGATGGGTGGTTATACGCATTGACACTAATACCATCAGTTATGTTTGCTCTTGGAATAGTTAGAGTTATAGACCATTTAGATGGAATGAAGGCAGCTCAAAAACTTCTTAGCCCACTATTAAAACCATTATTAGGATTACCTGGATTTGCAGGGTTAACTTTAATAGCTAGCTTACAATCTACAGATGCTGCGGCATCTATGACTAAAGAACTTAAAGATGATGGATATATAGATGAAAAACAAAAGGCAGTATTTTGTGCATTTCAATTTTCAGGTGCGTCTGCAATAACAAATTTCTTTGCTTCTGGAGCAGCACTATTTCCATTTATAGGAGATGTACCAATATTTATACCACTTGCTTTAATCTTAATTATGAAATTTGTTGGGGCAAACTTACTTAGATTATATTTAAATAAATTTGACAAGGGGGAAGCTTAATATGAGTGAGGTAGCAAAAAAAGAAGAAAAAGTTAAAAAAGGAAATGTGATAGATGCATTTATTGGAGGGGCTAGAAATGGATTTCAAATAAGTACAAATTCAATGGCTCCAAATGTTATATTTGGTTTTGCTATAATTTCTGTATTCAATTTAACTGGTCTTTTGGATATAATAGGGACAATATTCACACCTGTAATGAGTTTATTTGGACTTCCAGGTGTTGCAGCAACGGCTATAATGACAATATTTATATCAATGGGAGGAGCATCTGGGGTAATAGCAGGTTTGTTTACAGCAGGTCAGATAAGCCAAGCACATGTTGCAATTCTCTTACCAATGTTATTGCTTTCAGGAGCTCAGATACAATTTATGGGCAGACTTTTAGGAACGGCTGAATTAAAGACAAAGTACTATCCACACATGTTTGTGATAGCAACGTTAAATGGTTGCATTGCAATGCTTATAATGAATTATTTCATAGTATAGGTAATTATAATAAAAATTTAATATAAATTGAAGGTTTAAATTTTAAGGAGGAATTATATTATGCAGACTAACAAAGGTTATATTGAGTATGTACATAAAGTGTATGATTATCTACACACTATACCAGAAAAAGGATTTGAAGAATACAAGACATCAGAATTTGTTTTAAAAGAGCTTGAAAAAATGGGATTTGAAAATATTAATAAAGGTATTGCAGGAACTGGTATTATAGTAACTATAGATTCTAAAGAAGAAGGACCTGTATTTGCTATAAGAGCAGATATGGATGCGTTGGAATTTATAATAGATGGAAAAAAGAAAATGATACATGCTTGTGGTCATGATGGTCACACTTCTATGCTTTTAACAGCTGCAAAGTTAATAAAAGATAGAAACCTAGTAAAGAGAGGAAAATTAAAAATACTTTTTCAACCAGGGGAAGAAAAGTTATATGGAGCATTAAGAGTAATTGATTCTGGGTTATTAGATGATGTAGAAGAAATGGTAGGTATGCATTTAAGACCTGGACAAGATTGTAGGCTGGGAAAGGCTATACCTGCAATGTATCATTGTGCTAGTTGTATAATGGAATTTGCGATTAAAGGTACTACTTGTCATGGTTCTAAACCGCATTTGGGAGTAAATGCAGTAGATGCTGTTTGTTTAGCAGTAAATTCGATAAATGCAATAAGAGTAAATCCAGCTGTACCAAATTCTATAAAAGTAACAAATATATCCGTTAAAGGAGAAACATATAATAATATACCAGATGAAGCATTTATGGCTTTAGATATAAGAGCTGAAAGTAATGATATAATAGAAGAATTAAAAGAAAAAGCCATCCATGCTGTAAAAACTGCTGTAAGTTCTATAAATGCAGAAGCTATATTGCTTTCAAAGGATGGAGTACCAGCAGCAGAGTTTGATGAAGGGCTTGTGAAATTGGCTGAAGAAACTATAAAAGATGTATTGGGAACAGATGCGTCGATAGGTATATTTAAAAATTCTGGAGGAGAAGATTTCCACTATTATACACAAAAATTAAAATGTAAAACTACATATATTGGATTGGGAGCTGATGCTACACCAGGATTCCATAACCCAAATGTAACATTTGATACAAAGGCATTAGAATATGGAGTAGATATATGGTGTAGATTGGTTGAAAAGAGATTAGGATAATGTCCAAACGATTAGCTTCACATTTAAAATTTTAGAAACTATAGAAAAAGATTGCCCATGTTAGTTGAAATATAATTAATATGAGCAATCTTGTTTTGATATAATGAAGTTATTTTTACAATATTGAAAAAAACTATAACAATAAAAACAAATATATTTTAAATCTATTGGACAAAAAAGTGCTATTATTATAGTATGTAGAGTTGTAAAATAATACTAAATTATACATAGCTATAGATTTAATAATTATAAAATCTATATTTTTAGGAGGGGAAAAATGAGTAAATATAATTTTGACAGAGTAATAGATAGAGTGGGAACAGATTGTGTTAAATGGGATTTTAGAACTAATTGTTCACCAAAAGCACAAAAATATGGTTTACCTTTTTGGATTGCAGATATGGATTTTGAATGTGCAGAACCAATAATAGAAGCGTTACATAAAAAAGTTAATCACAAAATATTTGGGTATAGTTCCAATGATAGTGAGAAATACTTTGATTCAGTTTGTGGTTGGTATAAAAGGAGATTTAACTGGGAAATAAATAGAGAAGATATTGTTTTTAGTCCAGGGGTCGTACCAGCGGTGGCTATTTTAGTAAGAATATTAACTGATTCTAATGAAGGTGTAATAATTCAAAAACCAGTATATTACCCATTTGAAGCTAAGATAAAAAGTAATAATAGAGAAGTTGTAAACAATCCTCTAATATATGAAAATGGGACTTATAGAATGGATTATGATGATTTGGAAGAAAAGGCTAAGTGTAGTAACAATAAAGTACTTATACTTTGTAGCCCTCACAATCCTGTTGGGAGAGTTTGGAGAGAAGAAGAATTAAAAAAGGTTGTAGAAATATGTAAAAAATACAATTTATGGATAATAGCTGATGAGATACATTCTGATTTAATTAGAAAAGGATTTAAACATACTCCTTTGCAAGCCTTATGTCCAGAGTATAAAGATAAAATAATTACATGTATAGCCCCAAGTAAAACGTTTAATTTGGCTGGAATGCAATTGTCTAATATAATAGTTAATAATAATGAATTAAGAAATAAATATCAAGAAGAAGTTACAGCTGTTGGAGTTGGAACCTCACCAAATCCTTTTGCTATTGTATCTACAATAGCAGCATATAATGAGAGTGAAGATTGGCTTAATGAATTGAATGAATATTTAGATAACAACATAAAATTTATTGATGAATACTTAAAAGAAAATTTACCAAAAGTAAAACTTGTTTATCCAGAAGGAACATATCTAGCATGGTTAGATTTTACTGCTTATGGATTAAATGAAGTAGAACTTGAAGATTTAATGTTTAAAAAAGCTAATGTATTGTTTGATGAGGGTTATATATTTGGAAAAGAAGGAATAGGATTTGAAAGAATAAATGTAGCATGTCCACAGTCTTTATTAAAAGAATGTATGGATAGATTAAAGGCTACGTTTGAAAATTTATAAAGTATAGGTAAAAGTTCTAAAGTGTGTAAAAATAAAAAAATAATAAACTTGACAAATTTTAACTAATCACTTATCATACTATTATGAATAAATAGAAAACATAAGAGAGCTAAATTTTATTGAATTAAACTCTTAAAGACTTTGAAAGGAAGAGTAGTTATAGAATGTAATTAAAGCGAGTTGGTGATGGTGTGAGACCAATATGAAGTCTATAATGAAGAACATCCTGGAGTTGCTAACCGAAATTTTAAAAGAGTAGGCTTAGTCGGAACCAAACCGTTATCATATTGGGATGTATCGAGTAATATCTGTACATTATGAGCTGGGTTTGAATTTATTTCAGACTAATCAGGGTGGTACCGCGGAAAAGCAACCTTTCGTCCCTTTTATATAGGGATGAAGGGTTTTTTTTATGGAAAAATATATAAATATAGGGAGTGAATAATATGAGCACAATAATACCAAAGGATTATAAAAGTAGTTTGAATGTAATTGATACACAAATAGCTATAAAAAAATTAAAAGATTTTTTTGAAATGAGACTAAGTAATGAATTAAATCTTATAAGAGTTTCTTCTCCGTTATTTGTATTACCAGAAACAGGTGCAAATGATAATTTAAATGGAGAAAAGGCTGTAAGTTTTGATATACCATTTATGAATAAAAATGCAGAAATTGTTCAATCACTTGCAAAATGGAAACGATTAGCTCTTAAAAAATACGGCTTTGAAGTTGGCAGTGGTTTATATACAGATATGAATGCAATAAGAAAAAATGAAGAATTGGATAATATACATTCCCTTTATGTAGACCAGTGGGATTGGGAATTGGTTATAGATAAAAGTAGCAGAAATGAAAAGACTTTAAAAGATATTGTAAAAAGGCTATATGGAGTATTTAAAGATACTGAAATTTTTGTATGTAGTATGTATAAAGGTATAAAAGAAATCTTACCAGAAGAAATAACTTTTATAACATCACAAGAGTTAGAAGATATGTATCCTGAATTATCGCCAAAGGAAAGAGAAGACAAAGTTGTAAAAGACAAGAAGGCAGTATTTATAACTCAAATAGGAAAGACACTAATATCAGGAGAAAAACATGATGGAAGAAGCCCTGATTATGATGACTGGGAATTGAATGGAGATATATTATTTTATAATCCTGTTTTAGATTCAGCGTTAGAATTATCTTCAATGGGAATTAGAGTTGATGAAGAATCTCTTGATAGACAATTGAAACTTGCTGGATGTGAAGAGAGAAAAGAGTTTGACTATCATAAGATGCTTTTAAATGGTGAGCTTCCATATACAATTGGTGGAGGAATTGGTCAATCAAGAATATGTATGTATTTCTTGCAAAGGGCTCATATAGGAGAAGTACAGGTTGGAGTATGGCCACAAGATATGATTAAAAATTGTAGCAGTGCAGGAATTGAATTATTATAATTTAAATGTAAACTAATTAATAAAATTTATATCTAATATATTCATCAAATTAATTATATCGGTTATAATGTAGAATAACCTATAATTATAAGAGGTGATAAATATGGAATTTCTAAAAAGAGTCATTAATATAATTTTAGATTTTTTAAAAAAAATTTTGGTGAGATTTAAAAATGCTAAATTTGGTTTGCTTTTTATATTTGATTTACTTAAACTACCTGATTTTATGACAGATAAACGAATCAATATAGTCGATAAAATAAAAGTAGTTTCCGTATTAATTTTTACTATATCGTACTTTGTATCTGGAGTTGATATAGTACCTGAAATGATTGCTGGTGCATTTGGTTTTGTAGATGATGCTATAGTATTAATTTGGAGTATAGGTACTGTGAATGAAGAAATTAATAAGTATAGAATTATTGCAAAAAAGGATAAACATTCAAATATAATTGAAAATGTAGAATTTTCTATAAAAGATGAAGAAGAATAACAATTTATATGTGTTATTCTTTTTTTTATTAACAAAAAATGGTTAAATTGTTGACGGAGAGGTAAAACTCTATTATCATAATAAGTGGATATCCAATATTTAGCTAAGTATTCAATGTACAAGGATGCTTAATTTAAAAAAGTTATGGAGGGTAAATGTTATGAAGAAAAAAATAGGTTTAGTGCCCAAGCTAATCATCGGTATCATAGTCGGTATTTTAATCGGAAGTTATGCACCAGAAATAATTGTACAAATATTAGTAACAGTTAGTACTCTATTCTCAGCATTCCTAAAATTTGTTATACCATTTATAATTATAGGTTTTGTAACAGCAGGTATAGCTGATTTAGCAACAGGCGCAGGAAAGTTATTGGGAATAACTACAGGAATCGCATATGGTTCTACTTTAATAGCAGGATTATTGTCATTTGTAGTATCTACATTAATCTTCCCAAATTTTATTGATGCAAGTGTTGCAAGTCAAATTGGAGACCCAGAAGCAGGAATGTTAGCTCCAATCTTCACAATTCCATTAGAGCCTATGGTAGATGTAACAGCAGCAATCGTATTTGCATTTGTAATGGGACTTGGAATATCAGCTTTAAGAAATCATGGTAAAGGAGAAACTTTATTTAATTTCTTCCAAGAATTCCAAGAAATCGTAACGAAAACGTTGTCAACAGTAATTATACCTTTATTACCTTTATATATAGCAGGAACTTTTGCAAATATAACTATAGCAGGGGAAGTATGGACAATATTAGGGGTATTCTGGAAAGTATATTTAGTAGTAATCCCTTTACATTTTGTATATATGGCATGTCAATTTACAGCAGCAGGAATGTTTTCAGGAAAAAATCCAGTAAGAATGTTAAAAAATCAAGTACCTGGATATTTAACAGCTATAGGTACTCAATCTTCAGCAGCAACTATACCAGTTAATGTTGGTTGTGCAGAAAAAAACGGAGTAAGTAAGCAAATAAGAGAATTTGTTGTACCTCTTTGTGCAACAATACATTTATCAGGTAGTATGATATCAATAACAGGATTTACAACAGCAGTTTTAATGATGAATGGTATGCCACATGGAATAGGCGTATTATTCCCTTATATTGCAATGTTAGGTATAGCAATGGTTGCAGCACCAGGAGCACCAGGTGGAGCTATAATGAGTGCACTTCCTTTCTTACCAATGGTTGGAATACCATCAGATGGTGGTCTTGCAAGTTTAATGATAGCTTTATACTTAACTCAAGACAGTTTTGGTACAGCATGTAACGTATCAGGAGATAATGCAATAGCAGTAGTTGTAGATAAAATAAATGATGGAATTAGTAAAAAAGGAAACAAAGAAAAGCAAAGTGCTTAGTCTGTAAATATATGAAAATGAGGCCGTCTTAAAATACAGATAGGCCTCTTTTTCATTATTGAAATAATGATGAAAATATATTTGATTTCATACAAAAAAGAGTGCCTTAGAACTAAAAAGTTCATTTTGAGACACTCCCATTTTTTATATTGTACAAATTACAAAATAAAGTAATTTTTTTATTTAAAAATTGATTTAAGAGATGATATTAATAATTTATTTTCATTAGGTTTTAATATACATACCCTAAAAAAATATTCATCTAGACCTTCAAAAGAATAACAATCTCTTATTATTCTTCTTTGAGGAATTAGTTTCTCACGAAGAGATTTAGCAGTCAATTCCTTTGTCTTAATTTTGCACAATATAAAATTACCTTTAGTATCATACACATTTAAACTTTTTATATTTTTAAGTTCTTTAAGTAAATAGTTTCTTTCAGTATTCATTAAAGAAATAGTGCTTGATATGAAATTTAAATCACTAAACATGATTTCACCCATCTTAGAAGCAATTATATTTATATTCCATAAATCCAGATTTTTATTTATTTCATTTTTAACATTAGTATCAGATATAATACCATATCCAAGTCTTATACCAGGTGTTGAAAAAAACTTTGATGTACCCCTTATAACGAATAAATTAGAATAATCATCGACTACTTGAGTACAGGAGTACGTATCTGTATCAGTAAACTCTACATAAGTTTCATCAATCATCAAAAATGAGTTTGTATTTTTTAAAATTTCTCTCATTTCTGCGTTAGTAAATGCAAATCCAGTTGGATTACTAGGATTACAGATTATTACCAAATCATAATCTTTAGCGTTGATAGTTTCTATAAGATTTTCTAAATTTATATGAAAATTATCTTCTTCTTTGGCAAAGTATTTGTCGATAGAACAATTAATTTTAGATAGTTCTTTTTCATACTCTGAATAAACTGGAGAAAGTAAAAGAGCCTGTTTAGGGTTAATTGTATGTATAAATGATGAAATTAATTCTGTAGCTCCACTGCCAAGGACTATATTATCTATAGAACATTTGCAGTAATTGGATATAGAAGTTTTTAAGTCTATGTAATCGGGGTCGGGATACATAGATATCATATCTATATTGTTTACAATGTATTGTTTGGCTAAATTTGATGTACCAAAAGGATTTATATTTGAGCTAAAATCCATAAATTCCTCTTTTGAAAAGCCATACTTACTAGATAAACTATATAAATTAGCTCCATGATTCGTGCTCATAAAAGTACCTCCAAAAATAAAATTATATAATTGATAAAAATAACTGATTAATATATGTACATATAGATTATAATACAAAGGAATCTTTAATCCAAATTTTTAATGGAAAAACAAAAAAGTATGGATAAGCTGTTAATTTAGGTTTAAAAATGATGAAAAAGATTTTAATTGACATTTTGGTATGCTATAATATATAGGTTAATAGAAGGAAAGCAGGAGGATACAAAATGTACAAAGTTACAGGAAAAATGTTGACAGAAGAACAAATAAAAGAAAAAGTTTATGAATTAGGCAAAAAAATAGAAGAAGACTTTAAAGGTGAAGATTTACTAGTGGTAGGTATACTTAAAGGAGCTAGTGTATTTGTTTCAGATTTAATAAGATGTATAGATTTGGATGTAAATATAGATTTTATGAGTGTTACAAGTTATGGAAATTCAACAGAGTCTTCTGGTACAGTTAAAATATTAAAAGATTTAGATGTAGATATTGAAGGAAAAAATGTGTTGATTGTAGAGGACATAATAGATTCTGGTTTAACATTAAGTAATCTAGTTGCAGCTTTAAAAACTAGAAATCCAAAATCTTTAAAACTATGTACTCTACTTGACAAACCTCAAAGAAGAAAGGCTAATATACCTGTAGACTATGTTGGATTTGTTATTGAAGATAAATTTATTGTTGGTTATGGAATAGATTATGCTGAGAAGTATAGAAATTTACCTTATATAGGTATAGTTGAAGATGTAGAATAGACTTAAATGTGAATTAAAAGCGCTAATCTCTAAGAGAGTTAGTGCTTTTTAATTAAGTATATAAAATCTTAGTAAAGGAGACATCTATATGGATATTCAATTAAGTATATTATTATTTTTCCAAAATTTAAGAAATCCAATTTTGAACTTTATATTTCTTGTATTCACAATAAGCACAGAAGCACCATTATTAATATTAATTACAACAATCATTTATTGGTGTATAAATAAAAAATGTGGACAAAAAATACTGTTTGCTATAATTGGAAATTTTGTTGTAAATTTAGGCATCAAAGAATTTGTAAAAGCTCCTAGACCAATAGGAATAAAAGGTCTTGAGTCATTGAGAGTTTCTACTGCTGGTGGCTACTCTTTTCCAAGTGCTCATACTCAAACTGCAACTACATTTTGGGTTAGTATCATGACTATATTTAAAAAGAGATATATCCATTTAATAGGAGCAGTGATGGTTTTAGGAGTTGGATTGTCTAGGTTGTATTTAGCAGTTCATTGGCCTATAGATGTGATAGCTGGATGGGTACTAGGCATATTTTTTACAGTGATATTTGTAAAAATATTTGACTATATTGATGATAATAAAAATTATATTTTTCTTGTAGCTTTACTTATACCATTTGTAATAGTAGCTATATTTTTAAATAGCCCCGAATATTTTGAAAAATTTGGTATTATAGTAGGGTTTGTATTTGGATATATAGTTGAGGATAAATTTGTTAAATTTAATACAGATAATAATAACAAAAAAATTAACTTTAGCAGTAAAAATAAGAAGAGTAAAAATATAATTTTTTCAAGAATATGTAGGTTTTTGATTGGGATAGCAACAATAGGAATATTATACATTGGCATTAAGTTGTTTATTTCAATGTTAATAGTCACTTTAAATATAAGTGACTCTAATATGAGTATAATTTTTATGAATTTTATTAAGAATACAGTAGTTGTTTTTTATGGAGTAGCAGGAGCTCCTGCATTATTTAAACTTTTAAAATTAAATTGATTTGAGTTATATGTTAAATAGTTTAAATTAAAAAAATTAAGGGTAGAAAAGAGTGATTATTTGAAGAAAGTAGTAGTAATAGGTGGTGGACCAGCAGGGATGATAGCTGCATCAACTGCATGTGAAAGAGGATTTGATGTAACATTAATTGAGAAAAATCATAAATTAGGCAAAAAACTTGCAATAACAGGAAAAGGTAGATGTAACATCACCAACGCTTGTGATATAGAGGGATTAATAGAAAATGTTCCCACAAATGGAAAATTTTTATATAGTGCTTTTTATACTTTTACCAATGATGATGTAATAAATATGTTTAATAATCTTGGAGTAAAAACTAAAACAGAAAGAGGAAAAAGAGTCTTTCCGGAAAGTGATAAAGCATTTGATGTTGTAAAGGCTCTTGAAAAGCAACTCAAAAATAAAAAAGTAAATATATTATTAAATTCGAGAGTAGAAAAAATAATATCTAAAAACAATAAAATTGAAAAAGTAGTTCTAAACAATAAGAAAGAAATCAAGTGTGACTCAGTTATAGTAGCAACTGGTGGATTAAGTTATCCTCTTACTGGTTCTACTGGTGATGGATATAAATTTGCAATCTCACAAGGACACACAATTGTAGATACAAAACCATCTTTAATTGGCATAGAAGTCCAAGAAAGTTTTACAAAAGATTTAGAAAAATTATCATTAAGAAATGTTGAGATAAGAGTGTTTAATAGCAGAAAAAAGAAAGTTTATAGTGATTTTGGAGAACTTGAATTTACTAAATTCGGTTTAGATGGACCTATAATAAAGTCTGCAAGTTGTAGAATGAAAGACACAAGTAAAGAAAATTACACTATATTGTTAGATTTAAAACCTGCACTAGATGAAGAAAAATTGGATAAAAGAGTTCAAAAAGATTTTCAGAAGTATACAAATAAAAAATTTGAAAAAGCATTGGATGACTTGCTTCCCAAAAAACTTATACCTGTAATAATAAATTTGAGTGAAATTAATCCAGATACAGTTGTTCATCAAATTTCTAGAGAACAGAGAAAAAACTTAGTCCATTTATTAAAAAATTTAAAGTTTACAGTAAAGAGATACAGACCCATTGATGAAGCTATAATAACTTCTGGTGGTGTAAAAGTAAATGAAATAAACTCGAGTACAATGGAATCAAAATTAGTAGAAGGTTTATTTTTTGCTGGAGAAGTAATAGATATAGATGCATATACAGGAGGATTCAATTTGCAAATAGCTTTTTCTACTGGATATTTGGCAGGTTTTAATTGCTAAAAATTACCTGAATTAAAAATGTTTAAAATCACATAATATTATCAGCAACACAAAATAAATTAAACAGAAGGAAGGTAATCAACATGGCAAGTAACAATAACAACAACAGAACAGTAGTACCAGGAGCAAAAGAAGCTTTAAACCAAATGAAATTAGAAATAGCTAATGAACTTGGTATGAGTAATTATCAACAAGTTGATAAAGGAAACCTTACTGCAAGAGAAAATGGTTATGTAGGTGGATACATGACTAAAAAATTAGTTGAAATGGCTGAACAACAAATGGCTGGAAAAAGCAACAGATAGTTAATAAATAATTATTTATAACTATTGGCTATTAGTTTAGCTAGAGCTATCTCAAATATAGAAAGTAATTTCTAAATTGAGATAGCTTTTTTTTATTAAATTTTAGATAAGTACATTTTTGTGTAATAAATTTTAGAAATTTGGATAAAATAATACAAATGAATATGTTACATAAGGAGTGATGTTAAATGAGTAGTGTAAATTTTGAGGATTTAAAAAACAAATTTATTAATAGTGACCTGGATGAAAAAATAAGAATATACACAACAACAGAAGGATTATCAGTAGAACAATTTAAAGAGTTATTAAAATATTATCCAATACAACATTTATCTAAATTAGAAAAAGCACTTGGATAATATTACTTATTCTAAAAATTAAAAAGGCAATTTATTTAATATTAAAATAGTTTTTATTAAATAAATTGCCTTTTTATAATAAATTTAGATTATCATGCTTTTGATATATAATTATAGATTCTCTCATTTCCAAGTTCAATAGACCCAGTATTAATAAGAGTAACGATTCCTTCTATATCTCTAGAAGTTAAGTATTTATATGGAATTAATAAATTATAGCCAGTATTACTTAGTAAATTTTTTAATTGGGTTACTTGAGATATATTCAAACACTTTACAGTTTTATTAGATTTTTTTCTTAAGTTAGATAAATTTTCATTTTGAATCTTTATTAAAGTTTCGATATAGCCTATATAAGATGTTTTAAAGTCAGATTCATTGACTATTTTTTCATCAAGTATACTACTGATAAAATCTTGGGATAATATATTATTTACAAATTTATCTGCTGTCAATTTTCCAGATATTATACCTTTTTGATATTTTCTAAGAATTTTTTTAGTATAGCAGTATATTTTATTTCTTGTTTCTAAATCAAGTTCTTCTATTTGCACAAGACCACTTCCTTCTAATTATAAAATATTTATTAAAAAATCTATACTTAAGCAATAAAGTTTCAATAAATTATTTACAATAAATACTAAATTATAAAATATTTGTTATTTTTTATTATTACCAAGTATAAAAAATATTATAATTGTAAAACTTACAAATATATGTAAAATATTTAGGAGTGGTGAAAATGTTAAATGGGATAATAAAACTTTTTTATTCTGAAATTGTAAAAACGAAGATTAATAATTTAGATTCAAGTGCCTATTCTTTAAGAGATGAATGTAAAGAAATTAGAAATATAACTTTAAAGATAGATAGTGTATTTTTTAAACTTTTAAAGTTAGTTTTTGGTTCAATATTGCTTATGGCAGCATTTAATTTAAATATGGTTTTAGGTATAGGAGTGTTTTTAATCGGTGTAGTTTATATACTATATAAGAGAAATATGGAAGAACAAGTAAAAGAGCATATAAATAATGTGAAAAATAATATCGACATCTCTAAAATTACTTTTATGGATGAAAAAGGGAGAACAGGTCTAAATGCACTGATTACATTACTGCTTATAGGATTATTGACAGGATTTAACTGGATATTAGTTGCTAGTTTTGTCGTTGTTTTTGTTTTTACTATAAAGAATGTATGTTAAAATACTAATAAATAGTTTAATATATAGGGGGAGAAATTGAGTATGACTAATGGCAGTTATAAAATGAAGAATTTAGTGGAGATATCCGCTATGGTGACTGAATCTACAGATTTTTTTAATATAAAAGATGATATAATAGAAAAAATGTTAGAGGTTGTTCACCCCACAAAGGCATGTGTGAATCTATTTTATAAAAATGATTCTAAATATGCCTACTTAGTATGTTCACAAACCTTAGAATATGTACCTCAAATTTTTCCAATCAATAGTCTTAAAGGTGCAAAAATTGATTTTGACACATATCCAGAATATATACATGAAGCTGTAAATGAAAAAAAGATAATATATGTAAAAAATGTATTTGAAGATTCTAGAGCAGAAGGTGAACGAGATTTAGCAAAATCTGAAGGTTATATTGGGAGAATAGTTTTTCCTTTTATAATAAATAATGTAGTTGTTGGATTTATGACTTGCTTTTTAAAAGAGGAGGATTATTTAACAGAACAAGATATAGATTTTATATCATCTGTTGCATCACTCCTAAGTTTATCAATAGAAATAACTAATAAAAATAATAATGTACAAATTTTAATTGATAAGTTAAGAGGTTCAATAAGTGCCATAAATGAAGCTACTAAAAAATTATACCTTAATAAGAGTATTGATGGCTTTTTAGAAAATTTAAGTAAACAAGCATGCAATATTACTAATAGTAAAGAAGCTTTAATAATTATAAATGGTCATCATAATAAGGATACTATAGTTAGTTGTTATAATGTTGAGCAAAAAAAGAAAACAAATTTATATCCTATGATTGATACATTTTTAAAGAAGGAATCATTAGGAGGATATCTAAATAACTTAAAACCATGTTCAAAAAAGGGAATAAACTTGGAAAGTTATATATATTACAAACTTCAGGATAAAAATGAAACTATAGGATGTATAGTTTGTGCAAACAGCAAAAACTATACCAGTGATGATTTAAATATTCTTAGTATATTGTCCAAGCAAGTTTCTGTTGGGATGCAGTTATATGAACACAATGAAAAAGAAGTAAAACACAAAGTTCTTGAAAATGAGTTAAACATATTAAATAAACAACAACAGCTTATTATGGATAAGGGTAAAATGGATTGTAATGATGAGAAAGAACTTTATTTTTATCATAAACCAGCAAGGGTAGTAGGTGGAGATTTTTATTATGCTACAAAAGTAGATGATGAACATATAGTTTATATTGTTGCTGATGTAATGGGACATGGAATGGTATCAAATTATGTTGTTGCAATGATAAAAGGTGCTTTTAAAGTATTATGCAATCAATATAGTACACCAAGAGAAATAATGACAAATTTAAATAGTATGTTGTATGATGAATTTGATAAAATGGGAGTATTTACAACGTGCTTGATAGGTATTATAGACACTAAAGAAAATATGATTACAGTATCTAATGCAGGTCACTATAGTCCAGTAGTTGTAAAGAAGGATGGGACGATAGAAAGTAATTTGAACTGCAAAAAAGGTATACCTATTGGAATAATGGAAGATGCTACTTATGAAAATAATACTCTTTCAATGGAAGATTATGCAATGGTATGTATGTATACTGATGGAATTTTAGAGATAAAGAACAAATCAAAAGAAGAATATGGTATAAACAGATTAGAAAACTTTTTAAAAGAAAACTTTAGATTAAATCAGCAGTTAATAGTAGAAAATCTAAAGTTAGATTTAAAGAACTTTTCATCAAAAGATAATTATGATGATGATATTTTAATAGTTATGTTAAAGGATAGGTAGATTTATTATGGATTCAAATGATAAAAAAGAACTTAAAAGTCCAGAGATTATGATAATAAATGGAAGTCCAAGAAGTAATAAAAATTGCAGTTTTATAGCAACTGAAATAAAAGCTATGCTAGAAGAGCGTGGATTAAGTTGTAAAATATTTAATATATACGATATGGATATTGAATATTGCACTGCATGTGGGTTTTGTGAAAAAACAGGGTATTGTAAGTTTAATGATGATATGAAACCATTATATAAAATGTTTGATGGGTCAAAAGGGACTATAGTAATAAGCCCTGTGCATTTTGATTCAATATCAGCTAAATTAAAGACTGTTGTTGATAGAACACAAGCTATATATGCAAGTAAATATGTATTAAATAAGCCTTCAATTGATAGAAATAAGAAACGTATAGGTATGTATATTGCAGTAGGAGGTAGTAAATCCTATGATTCACAGTTTAAAGGAGGTCAGATTGTTATGGACTTTTTCTTTAAGAGTATAAATACTAAACTTTTACACAATATATATTTAAATAATACAGATAATATACCTTATATGGATAATCAAGAATTTAAAGATATAATATATAAAAATTTAAAAATATATATTGATTCAATATAATTTGATTTTGTAGGTAATATTATGTATAATTGTATTGCAATAATTTAAAATAATTAGAAGGAGGGAATTTCAATGAAATTACCAATAGCATTATCTAATAAACATGTTCATTTAAGTCAAGCTGATATAGACGTATTATTTGGGGCAGGTCATGAGTTAACTAAATTTAAACCATTGTCTCAACCAGGACAATATGCCTGTGAAGAAAAAGTGGATTTAGTAGGACCAAAAGGAACTTTAAAAGGAGTTAGAGTATTAGGACCAGCTAGAGCTCATACTCAAGTTGAAATATCTTTAGCAGATGGTTTCCCATTAGGAGTAAAAGCACCAATAAAAGAATCTGGTGATATAGCTGGGACTCCAGGTGTTAAATTAGTAGGGCCTGCTGGAGAAGTTGAAATGAAAGAAGGAGTTATAGTTGCTTCTAGACATATACATATGAGCAATGAAGATGCTGCTAAATTTGGTGTAACTGATAAGCAAATAGTAAAAGTTAAAACATCTGGACCAAGAGCATTAGTATTTGAAAATGTATTAGTAAGAGCTAGTGATAGCTTTAATCTAGAAATGCATGTTGACATGGAAGAAGGAAATGCAGCAGGTGTTAAAAATGGAGATTTAGTAGAATTAATAGTTGATTAATATTATAAATGAAATTTATGCTAGTGGATATTCTATTTGCTAGCATATTTTTTAAATGTAATAAATTTCTATATGATAAATTTAATCTATTAGATTAATTTATAAAATAAAGGGGTATTATGAAAAATATAATAAAAACTTACAAAAATATGATGTAATATGGTAAAATTATATATATATAAATTTACATATAATAAAGATAACTATTCTATTTTTTATATCAATATATACAAATAGATAAAAAAGTTTGAAAAATCTAACTTAATTTATTATATATTGTATACAAAATTATGAAAAAAACTTAACATATTTAATTTTAAAAAAAATCTACTTAAATATGTAATTAATTTACAATTTTCAAAGGAATTTTATCTAATCTGTAGTATTATATTAGAAGATAGAGTATTTGCGCGACTATATGTGTGTTTATATTTTTGTTGTGTAAATTATATGTAAATATAAAAAAATAGACTTGTTATAAACAAGTACAATTGTAGCTATCAAGGAGGATACATATTATGGCTAAGTTTATGAAAACACTTGATGGAAATACAGCTGCAGCTCACGTTGCTTATGCGTTTACAGATGTAGCAGCTATATATCCAATCACACCATCTTCAACTATGGCTGAAGTAGTTGATGAGTGGGCATCACAAGGAAGAAAAAATATATTTGGACAAACAGTTAATGTTGTTGAAATGCAATCAGAAGCAGGAGCATCAGGAGCATTCCATGGTTCTTTACAAGGAGGAGCTTTAACTTCTACTTTTACAGCATCTCAAGGTTTATTATTAATGATACCTAACATGTATAAAGTTGCAGGAGAGTTATTACCAGGAGTATTCCATGTAAGTGCTCGTGCTTTAGCATCTCAAGCTTTATCAATATTTGGTGACCATCAAGACGTTATGGCTGCTAGACAAACTGGATGTGTATTATTAGCTTCTGGTTCAGTTCAAGAAGTAGCTGATATAGCACCTGTTGCGCATTTAGCTGCAATAGAAGGTAGATTACCATTTATACATTTCTTTGATGGATTCAGAACTTCACATGAAATACAAAAAGTAGAATTATTAGAAAATGAAGATTATGCAAGTTTATTAAACTTTGAAGCAGTTCAAGCATTTAGAGATAATGCTTTATCTCCAAATCATCCAGTTGCTCGTGGTACTGCTCAAAACCCAGATATATATTTCCAAACTAGAGAAGCTTCTAATAAATACTATCAAAATATAGTAGGTATAGTTGAAAAATATATGGAAAAAATGAGTAATTTAACAGGTAGAAAACATAGTTTATTTGATTACTATGGAGCAGAAGATGCTAAATATGTATTAGTTGCTATGGGTTCTGTAACAGAAACAATAGAAGAAACTATAGATTACTTAAATTCTAAGGGAGAAAAATATGGTTTAGTTAAAGTTCATTTATATAGACCATTCTCAATGAAACATTTCTTAGATGTTATGCCATCTACTGTTGAAAGAATATGTGTACTTGATAGAACTAAAGAACCAGGTTCAACTGGTGAACCATTATACTTAGATGTACGTGATGTATTCTATGGAAAAGAAAATGCTCCTATGATAATAGGTGGAAGATACGGATTAGGTTCAAAAGACACTACTCCTTCAGATATAAAAACTGTTTTTGATAACTTAGTTTCAGAACAACCTAAAAATGGATTTACAGTAAGTATAGTTGATGATGTAACTAACACTTCTTTAACTCCATCTGAACCAATTAAAATAGCTTCTAAAGGAACTATAAGATGTAAGTTCTGGGGATTAGGTTCTGACGGTACTGTTGGAGCTAACAAACAAGCTATCAAGATAATCGGTGACCACACTGAAAAATATGCTCAAGCTTACTTTGATTATGATTCTAAAAAATCTGGTGGTATAACTATGTCTCACTTAAGATTTGGTGATACTCCAATAAGAGCAACTTATTTAATAGATGAAGCTGACTATATTGCCTGTCATAAACAATCATATGTTTATCAATATGATTTATTAAAAGGTCTTAAAAAAGGTGGTACATTTGTACTTAACACTATATGGGACCAAGCAGGACTTGAAGAAAACTTACCAGCTCATATGAAACAATATATAGCTAAAAATGATATAAAATTCTATACAGTTAATGCTGTTAAACTAGGACAAGAAATAGGTCTTGGAAATAGAATAAACATGATAATGCAATCTGCATTCTTTAAATTAGCTGAAATAATACCAGAAGAAGATGCTGTTAAATACTTAAAAGATTCTATAGTTAAAGCTTATGGTAAAAAAGGTGAAAAAATAGTTAATATGAACTATGCTGCTGTTGATGCAGGAATAAATGCTTTAGTTAAAGTTGAAGTTCCAGCTTCTTGGGCAAATGCTGTTGATGCAGATAAAAATGAAGTTAAAGAACCAGAATTTATAAAAAATATACTAAGACCAATGACTGCACAAGAAGGAAACAACTTACCAGTAAGTACATTCAATGGTATAGAAGATGGAACATTCCCTTGTGGTACTGCAGCTTATGAAAAACGTGGTATAGCTGTTGATGTTCCTGAATGGATAATAGATAACTGTATCCAATGTAACCAATGTTCTTTTATATGTCCTCATGCATGTATAAGACCAGTATTAGTTACTGAAGATGAATTAGCTAATGCTCCAGAAGGATTTGAAGCTAAAAAAGCATTAGGTAAAGGATTAGAAGGATTAAAATATAGAATTCAAGTTAGTCCACTTGACTGTACAGGATGTGGAAACTGTGCTGACATATGTCCAGCTAAAGAAAAAGCTTTAGTTATGAAGCCAATAGATACTCAACTTGATACAGAGTTAGATAATTGGGCATTTGCAGTAAATCCTGATGAAGTAGCTCCAAAAGGTGATGTTATGCCAGCAAACACTGTTAAAGGAAGTCAATTTAGACAGCCATTAATGGAATTCTCAGGAGCATGTGCTGGATGTGGAGAAACTGCATATATTAAAGTAGTTACACAATTATATGGAGATAGAATGATGATAGCTAATGCTACTGGATGTTCTTCTATATGGGGAGCTTCTGCACCTTCAATTCCTTATACTTGTAACCATGAAGGTAAAGGTCCATCTTGGGCAAACTCTTTATTTGAAGATAATGCTGAATATGGATTTGGTATGTACACAGCTGTTAAGCAAATAAGAAATAAAATAGTAGATGCTATGACAGAGTTAGTTTCTATGGATATCTGTGAAGACGCTAAAGCAGTGTTTACAGAGTGGTTAGATTCTAGAAATGATGGAGAAGCTTCTAAAGTAGCAAGTGCTAAAGTTGTTGAATTATTAGAAAAACCATCTTGTGATTGCACAGATGCAAAAGCTAAAGAGTTAGTAGAAGCTATAAAGGATAGAAAAGATTATCTAGTTAAGAGATCTCAATGGATACTAGGTGGAGACGGTTGGGCATATGATATCGGTTATGGTGGATTAGACCATGTTCTTGCATCTGGTGAAAATGTAAATGTACTTGTATTTGATACAGAAGTATATTCAAATACAGGAGGTCAAGCTTCTAAAGCTACTCCAGCTGCTGCTATGGCTAAGTTTGCTGCAGCAGGTAAAAAATCTAGAAAGAAAGATTTAGGAATGATGGCTATGACATATGGAAACGTATATGTAGCTCAAGTTGCTATGGGTGCTGATAAAAACCAATTTATCAAAGCCGTTCTAGAAGCTGAAAAACATGATGGACCATCTTTAATAATAGCTTATGCTCCATGTATAAACCATGGATTAAAAGAGGGTATGGGAAGAACTGTAGCTAATGAAGCACAAGCTGTTGCTTGCGGATACTGGCATTTATATAGATTCAATCCAGAAGCAAAAGCTGAAGGTAAAAACCCATTCACTTTAGATTCTAAAGAACCAACTGCAAGCTTCAGAGATTTCATACTTGCACAAGTAAGATACTCTGCTATAGCTAAACAATTCCCAGAAGAAGCTGATGGATTATTTGCTAAAGCTGAAGCTGATGCTAAAGAAAGATATGAAGGATACAAAAAATTAGCTGAATAATATTAAAAGTATTATGATGCTTATATAAAATTGATAAAAAGAGAGTGTCTCAAAGTGAGCTTTTTAGTTCATGAGGCACTCTTTTCGTATTAAATGAAATATATTTTAATCATTTCAACAATGAAAAAGAGACTTATCTCTATTTTGAGACAGCCTCATTCTTTATGAAGATATTAAGGTTTTGTTTTTACCTGTTAAGTATCTTTTTTACTTGACCTAGGTATTTTCACTTGGGATAAAGAAGAAAAAAACGTAAATTAAAAGCATTAATTTTAATTTTAGAAAGAAGTTTAGTAACACCTAAAGGAAGTTTTGATTTTTTTATAAGTGATTTTTAAAGGATATACTATTAAATAATATTTATAGTACGTATACTTGGATTTAATAATTTTGAATATAGATACAAAAGAGTATCTCATTTGTGATTTTTTTATCATTTAGAGATACTCTTTTGATATGTATGGAAAAAGAGTATTTTATCCTACAAAAATTTGTGTCCAATAAATTGAACCACCACTTTTTTGTGCTACTCCAACACCTATTTTACTGAAATTTGGATTCATTATATTTTTTCTGTGACCTTCAGAATTCATCCATGCGTTTACAACTTCTTTTGGAGTCTTTTGAGCCATAGCTATATTTTCACCAGCTGTTTTATAGCTTATCCCAAACTTTTTCAACATATCAAATGGAGAACCATAAGTTGGAGAATTGTGTGAAAAGTAATTGTTATCAATCATATCTTGAGATTTCTTTGTAGCAACATTTGATATAGAAGAATCAAGAGTAAGAGGATTTAATCCAGCTTTAGATCTTTCTATATTTACTAAATCAACAACTTCTTTTTGGTAAGCTGAAAAATTTTCATTTGTAGAGCCTGAATTATTGTTGTCATCAGGTTTATTAGACTCTGGCTTATTGTTATCAGGCTTAAGTTCTGGTTTTACAGAACAATTTGGTTTTGCAGAAAATTTGTACTTAGTATTACTGTATACTAAACTTTTATTACTTATATTTACATTGTTTTCAAGTGATGAAGCACTTGCAGTAACAGCACTGGAAGCTGTTGCTAAGGTTAACACTCCTAAAGCTAATATAGTTTTTAATTTTGTTGGTATATTTTTTCTCATTATCAAACACCTCTCAGTCTAAAAATTCTAAAAATGTTACTAAATTGTAACCTTTAGTGTAGGGGGTACCCGTGAATCTATACTAACATAAGATCAAGCATTTTTTTACTGTAAAGATATGTAAAAAATATATACATGGAATAAATAGGTATATTTCAGGGTATTTGTTAATTTGTATAAAAACCTGTGTAGTATGGAATTAGTTCTTTACAGCAAATAATATTTTTATAGTAATTCTATAATGTGAATTTATAGTTATGATAAATTTTTTTATATAGTTAGTGAAATTTACTCAATAGATACTTTAACATTAGTAACAAATTATAATTATTCAAATCTTTAAGAAATAATAAAGGGCTGTTTCAAAATAGAGATAAGTCTCCTTTTCATTGTTAAAATGATGAAAATATATTTAATTTCATACAAAAAAGAGTGCCTCATAAACTAAAAAGTTCATTTTGAGATACTCCCTTTTATATAATAAATTCTAATTTGTTTTAGGTTAATACATTAGTAACCCTAATGTAATTACAATGATTTCTGCTATTAATGAGCCAACTGCAACTACAATAAAAGTTTCTTTAAATCCAGTTTTATGTGTTAACTTAGATAAGCTTAAGAATGTAAGAAAAACACCACTTTGTGGAACCATAGGTAGTATATTTGAAGCTATTGTAGCAACACGGTGAATTAACTCTGGATTAAGACCAGTACTTAAATAATAATCTGCAAAATTTGGCATTACTATTCCTAATGCACCAGAAGATGAGCCTGTTATTGCTGACATTGTTGAAGTCAAAACAGTAAGACTTATAAGTGGACTACCTGGTATTGACATTATAAGTTTGCTGAATACATTAAAACCTGGTGCAGCCATTATCACTGCCCCAAATGCAACAGCAGAAGATGTTGCAAATATAGGACCTATAGAACCACTAGCACCTATACTCAATGTCTGTATCTTAGATGATAAAAATTTACGGAATAAAAAGGCAGATAAAAGAATTGCAACTATTAAAGCTATGTAAATTACATTTTTTTTCATAAATTCTGAGCCAAAAGTACTTCCAGTTATAGCTATAATTACAAGTGCTAATAGAGGAAAAATACTTGCAAGAAACCCTGGTAATTCTCTATCTAAAGATTCTTCTTCTAATTCTGAAGTATAAGTTGCATAAGTTTCACCTTTTCTAATGCTTTTATTTAAAGCATATTTCATGTATACAAGTCCAAATACGGCACAACCTATACTACCTGCGATACTTGGTATAGTCGCTGCAGTAAGAGAAGTATTTAGATATTGAATAGGGATAACATTTTGAATGGCTGGTGTTCCAGGCATTATAGTCATAGTAATTGTTGCAATACCAAGCCAAAGAGGTATCTGAATAAGGTTCCAAGAAATATCAAGTTTTTTAAATAGAGTTCTTGCAAGTGGAATGACTGCAAACATAACTACAAATAAACTTATACCACCATATGTTAATATAAAACTTACTATAAATATAGCAACTAAAACTATATAAGGATGTTTAGAGCCAAATTTATTTAAAATAAAATCAGCTATGGATACAGTAGCTCCACTTTCTTCCATAAACTTAGCAAGTATTGAACCTAATAAGAATATTGCAAAATAGCTCATTATATAGTTTCCAAGTGCACCCATGTAATTGTTTTTGTCAGCACCTAGCATTGATGTTACAACATCCATTTTATTTAATAGAACAACTATTAAAGTTGCTATTGGAGCAGCTATAGTTATATGAATTTCTTTAACTGAAAAATATATAATAGCTATGATACCAATAATTATACCAATTGGTGCGATAATACTCATAAATATCCCTCCTTATTAGAAGGACCTGAAGAATAATTTCTTCAAGCCCTAAATATAATAACTATTGTGCAGTATATCCTCCATCTAGTAGACAAGCTTGTCCTGTAATACCCTTAGCCTTATCACTTGCTAAGAACATAGCATAGTCTGCAATTTCTTGGACATCTAATAGACGTTTTTGTGGCACAAGTGGGTATAAAACCTCTTCTAAGACATTTTCTAATGGTATATTACGAGTTTTTGCAAGGTCATTAAACTGACCTCTGACAAGTGGAGTATCTACATATCCAGGGCATAAAGCATTAACTGTTATACCAGAATCAGCAGCTTCAAGAGCAGCAACCTTTGTTAGTCCTATAAGCCCATGTTTTGCTGAGTTATAAGCAGCTTTACCAGCAAATCCTATTACACCATTGATTGAAGCCATATTTATTATACGACCAAAGCCTTGTTTTTTCATTATAGGGAATGCTTTTTTAGTAGCTATAAAAGGTGCTGTTAGCATTATTTTTATCATAAATTCAAATTTGTCAGTTGGGAAATTTTCTATCATAGAAACGTGTTGAAGTCCAGCATTATTTATTAATATATCTAATCTACCATACTTTTCAACCGTTTTGTCTATAGCATGGTTAATTTCTTCTTCTTTAGTTACATCACACTTTACATTCATGCAATCATAACCTTCTTTTTGTAACTCTGTTGTAGCTATATCTAAGGCTTCTTGATTTATATCAGAGAACATTACTTTAGCACCAATTTTTAAGAATGATTCAGCTATTTTCTTACCTATTCCACTTGCAGCTCCTGTTACAAATACAACTTTGTCTTTAATCATTTTCATTTACTCCAATTTTATTTTTATATTAATATTTTAAGTAATACAAATTTACATCTAATACATTTTTATTTTCTAGTTTTAATTATTTTAAACAACTGATATGTTTCCATTTAATGAATCTGATAATATTAAAGGTGCTTCAGTAGCAGAAATAACATCATCCAATGAGAAAGCAGGATTTATTTCTTTAAGTAAAATTCCATCTGATGTTACTTCCATAACTCCCATTTCAGTAACTATCAAATCTACAGCATTTGTTGCAGTAAGTGGGAGAGTACAATTGTTTAATATTTTTGCTGAACCTTTTGAAGTATGTTCCATTGCCACAATAACTTTTTTAGCTCCAGTTACTAGGTCCATAGCTCCACCCATACCTGGAACCATCTTACCTGGAATCATATAATTTGCTATATTGCCATATTTATCAACTTGAAGTGCACCAAGGACAGTTATGTCAACATGACCTCCTCTGATTATCCCAAAAGAAGTAGCACTATCAAAGAAACACCCTCCAGGAAGTATAGTAACTGGTTGACCACCAGCATTTACAATAGTTTCATTACTCAAGTTTCCATCCTCAGCTGCTCCCAAACCTAAAAAACCATTTTCAGATTGTAAGATAACGTTTACATCATCTGGAATATAATTTGCTACTTTGGTTGGCAGACCTATGCCAAGGTTTACAACGGCTCCATCTTTTAATTCCTTAGACACTCTGTTTGCAATATATTCTTGCATTTCTAATTTATCCATTATAAATTACCTCCTTCAACGATGTAATTCACAAAAATACCTGGTGTAGTAACTTCATTTGGGTCAATATCACCAATTTCAACTATTTCGTCTGCTTCAACTATTGTAATCTTGGCAGCTGAAGCCATTAAATTATTAAAATTGTTCATAGAACCCTTATAAACTAGGTTACCAGCTTTATCAACCTTTGATGCAAATAGAAGAGCAACATCCGCATGAATTGGTTTTTCAAGAAGGTATTCTTTATCATCAACAACAATCTTTTGCTTTCCTTCTTCAACAAGAGTACCAATACCAGTAGGTGTTAGTATCCCTCCCAAACCATAACCAGCTGCACGGATTTGTTCAGCAAGAGTACCTTGAGGAACTAATTCAACATCTGTTTCATTGTTGTTCATTTGTCTTCCAGTTTCTTTATTTAATCCTATGTGAGAAGCAATTATCTTTTTGAATTGCTTATTTACAACCATCTTTCCAACACCTTTGTCAATAAAGCCAGTATCATTACAAATTAGTGTCAAATCTTTTGTATTTTTACTGCATAAATAATCAATTAAATTTTCTGGTGAACCATTGGCCATGAATCCACCAACCATTATTGTATCTCCATCTTTTACTTGAGATAGAGCTTCATCAATACTAACTATTTTATTCATATTTCCTCCTATCGTGAAACTACCATTGATATTCCTTGACCACCACCAATACAAAGTGTTGCAAGGCCAGTTTCAGCTTTACGTTTTTGCATTTCATAAATTAGGGTAACAAGTACTCTAGCACCACTTGCCCCTATTGGATGTCCTAATGCTATTGCACCACCATTGACATTTAACTTTGATGAATCTATTTGAAGTTCATTTTTAACAACTAGTGCTTGAGCAGCAAATGCTTCATTTGCTTCTATTAAGTCTATATCATTGATATTAAGTCCAGCTTTTTCTAATGCTTTTCTAGTTGCAGGAATTGGACCAGTACCCATTAGTTCAGGCTCAACACCAGCTGATGCATATGATTTTATTTTAGCAAGTGGTATAATTCCTAGTTCGTCTGCTTTTTGTTGGCTCATTAGTATCAACATAGCTGCCCCATCATTAATACCTGATGCATTTCCAGCTGTCACAGTTCCATCTTTTTTGAATGCAGGTTTAAGTTTAGATAAGCCTTCAAATGTCATACCTAATTTAGGATATTCATCTGTATCAATAGTTTCCATTTTTCCACGGCGTATTAAAACATCTACTGGAACGATTTCCTCTTTAAAACGATTAGCTTTTATAGCTTTCTCAGCTTTAGTTTGACTTTCTAGTGCTAGTTTATCTTGCATTTCTCTAGTAAATTCAAATTTAGTGGCAATATTTTCTGCAGTTATTCCCATGTGATATTGATTGAAAGCATCAATAAGACCATCTGTTAGCATACTATCTACCATGGTTATGTCGCCCATTTTACTACCAAAACGAGCAGTTGGAACGATATAAGGAGCTTGGCTCATATTTTCTGTACCACCTGCAATGACTATATCATTTTCACCAGATGTGATTGATTGAGCAGCTAGCTGAACACTTTTAAGCCCTGAGCCACACAGTTTATTTACTGTATAACTTGGGACAGAATTTGGTATACCTGCATTTATAGCAATTTGTCTAGCAACATTCTGTCCAAGTCCTGCTTGAAGTACATTTCCAATTATTACTTCATCTATTTCAGATAAATTAAGTCCTACACGTGATATCGCTTCTTTAACGGTGATAGTCCCAAGTTGGACAGCAGAAGTATTTTTAAATACTCCTCCAAAACTTCCTATAGGAGTTCTTACTGCTGATACGATTACTACATCTCTCATGTCTAATAGTTACCTTTCTTGAATGATAATTAAAAATTTTCTGAATAAAACGATTAGGGAACACTATAATAAATTACTTTTAATACAAGCTTGTTTTTAAGTATTTCAATTATTTTTATTCCTAATGCTTTAGGTTTTCCTGTTTCTAATTATAGATTACTGCGAAAAAAGCGTTTTGTCTAAGTCTAATTTTTTATATAGTGTATAAGAAAAATTTATAGGATAAAAATTTGGAGTATTTTTAAAAAAATATTTTGTTAAAATATTAATGAAATTATGTTGATTTTCCTATAAAATATTATTATAAGAAAAAATATAATCTAAAATATACTTTTGGGGAAGGGGGTTTAAAATGGACATAAAACAGTTGAAATATTTTGTTGAAATAGTGAAATCTGGATTTAATCTATCAATAGCATCTAAGACACTTCATATATCTCAACCAGCACTAAGTCAAATTATAAAAAATTTTGAAGAGAGTGAAGATGTATATTTATTTGAGAGGTATAAAGGCAGGTTAAATGGGTTAACACCAGCAGGAGAAAGATTTTATGCAAATGCAGAGCATATTATAGATGAATACAAAAATATGATGGAAGATTTAAGAGAAGATTCAGTTCAGTTTAAAGGAAAAGTTAGAATAGGAATCCCACCACTTATACTTGGAATAGCTTTTTCAGATGTAGTAGCACAGTTAGTTGCAAATAATCCTGATATAGAATTTGATATAGTAGAGAAGGGAGCGTATGATTTAAGTAGAATGCTTATCTTACAGGAATTAGATTATGCAGTCCTATTACATCCACATAAAATTGATAAAAGTGTGGTGACTGAACATATTCTTCAAGAAGATGAACTTACGGCATTCTTAAATGTGAATCATCCACTTGCTAAAAAAGATAAGATAGATTGGAATGATTTAAATGAGCAGTTACTTGCAATATTTAACCCTACTTTTATGATACATCATAAGCTAATGCAAAAGTTTACTGATGAAAATGTCAAGTTAAAAAGGTATATTATGTCTGGTTCATGGGATTTTTTATTGCTATCAACTACAAATTCTGATTTTATAACCATTTTACCATCACCAGTCCATGATTTTTTTGAAAATAGTAAAATTATAGAAAAACCATTTAATCATCCTATTACATGGAAAGTTGTACTATGCAGGCCTAAAAAAGAACGTTATAGCCATGTGGACCAACATGTATTTAAATTTATTATAGATTTTTTTAGTAAAAAGAATTCTTAAGAATGTTATTAAAATAACAAAGAAAATAAATTTATTTTAATTATAATAAACTATTAGTTTTTATTTACATATTTGATAATAATAATAGATTTTACATAACATGCTAGATTAGTATTAAAAATTATAATATACAAAATGTATTTTTTTAAAAACGAAAAATAAAAACAGTGAGTATCTATAGATATGCACTGTTTTTATTTTCTATATAAGATTTATTAAGTATTACTAGAAAACTTTTTGCTTATTATAGTAAAACTCATAACTGTTAAAAATATAAGTAGACCTGGAAATACAGCTAAATATAACTTGTCAAAAATATGTCTTTGAGCATCTTGAAGCATATTACCCCATGATGCAAGAGGTAATTGTATTCCAAGACCTAAAAAACTAAGAGCAGATTCAGTTAAGATAGCATTAGCAATATTTAATGAGCCAGCAACTACAATAGTCTCTTTTAAGTTTAAAACTATGTGTCTTAATAGTATATTTCTAGTTTTAATACCAGTAGCTTTAGCAGCTAGACAGTACTCATTTTCCTTTATTTTTAAGGTTTCTCCACGTACAATTCTTGAAACTTCCATCCAGCTCAAAAATCCAATAATTAGTATAATAGTTGAAACTTTAGGTGTCAGATAAGTATTTAATACAATTAAAACTAAGAAGCTTGGGATACTCATAAGCATATCTACTAGTCTCATCAAGAACTGGTCTAGTCTACCACCAATGTAGCCACTAATAACACCTACAGCAGTACCAAATACTACAGAAATAAGCATTGATAAAATACCAACACTAAGTGAAATTCTCCCACCATAAAGAGCTCTAGAGAAGTAATCTCTCCCAAGTTCATCTGTACCAAAAATATGTTTCAAACTAGGTTCTTGAAGTTTAGAAGTAGTGTCAATTGCATTAGAGTCTATATTTAATATAAAAGAGGCTATAATTAGTAATACTATTACACTAAGAGTAATACATGCAAAAGCAAAGGATTTGTCTTTTTTTAACTCTTTTAAGATATTTGTAAACACAATTAGAATCCTCCCTTGCTAGATTTAATTTTAGGGTCAATTAATAAGTATAGTATATCAGCAACTAAATTACCTAAAATTAAAAAGAGTGCTGATAACATAGTTATTGCCATAATTACAGTATAATCTCTTGAAAAAATTGAATCAATCATTAATCTGCCCATACCTGGCCAAGAGAAAACGACTTCTGTGACGAATGCACCAGTAACTAATTTTTGTATACTCATACCAAGAATTGTAACCAATGATGTCAATGAATTTTTCAAGACATGTTTAAATAGTATGACTTTTTCTGATAATCCTTTTGCTCTTGCTGTAACAACATACTGTTTTTTTAATTGCTCACTTACACTAGCTTCTACATAATTTGTAAAAATAGCAGTATTATATAATCCAAGAGTTATTACAGGTAAGACTAAATGTTTTACTAAATCTCCAAGACTATCATTTCCAATAGTATGCATACCTCCTGATGGAAAAATGTTAAATTTAACTGAAAAAATTGAAATGAGTATCATACCTATCCAAAAAGAAGGAATAGAAACACCTATATAATTAAACATAGATGATATTTTACTAGTTATTGAATTTTTATTTACAGCTAAAAATATTCCAAGAGGTATAGCTACTAATATTGAAAATGCTAAAGAAGTTCCCATAAGAATAAATGTATTTCCCATTTTTTCCATAATTTGTTCTGTAACAGGCATATGGTTTATATAAGAAACACCTAGATTTCCACTTAAAGTATTTTTTAACCAGCTCAAGTATCTTATGTGTACTGGTTTATCAAGACCCATGTTAACTCTTATATTTTCAATATCTTGCGCAGACATTAAAGGGTTTATATATGCATCTGCTGGGTCACCAGGAGCTAATTCTAAAAGTCCAAATGATAATATAGATATTAAGATTAACATAGGTATTAAAACTTTTACTCTATTCAATATTAATTTTAACATAGATAAATTCTCCTAATTAAAGGAGATGTCTCATTTTAAAATAATAAAACAATATTATTTTTAGACATCTCCTTTTCTAATTAATAATATAAAATTTTACAACAATTATTCTATATATAATTTAGACCAGTCTTCAAATAATATTGCAGGAGATGGCTTAGCATCTTTTATTCCCTTTAGATTTTTTTGAGCTGTCATTAAATTCTGTTCATAATCTATAGTGTAAATAGGTGCATCTTTAGATATATCTTGTTGTATTTGTTTGTATATTTCTTTACGTTTTTCTTTGTCTAATTCAGTAAATCCTTTTTCCCATAAAGCATCTATCTCAGCATTAGAATATTTAGTTTGGTTACAATATTGACCAGTTTCAAACATACCTCTATATGGGTTTGGTTCTAATCCCCAAGCATAACCATTTACATACATATCACATTCAGTGCTATTACTAAATAATATATTAAAGAAAGCTTTACTTTCATAAGGAACTATTTCAGCTTCTATACCAATTTTTTTCAACTCTTGTTGAGCGACTAAAGCATAGTTTTTATGTCCAAATCTACCTGTGTTATAACCTATTTTTAATTTATCAATTTTAACACCACTTTTAGCCAATAAGTCTTTAGCTTTATCTGTATCTTGGTCATATCCTTCAACACCTTCTTCTGTATAGAAGTCTGCTTCTGGAACTAATATAGACTTGGCAGGTACAGAACCTTCTTTTCCATATGCTGATTCTATCATTTCATTTCTATTTAAGGCATATGATAAGGCTTGTCTTACTTCTTTATTAGCCATGTTTGCTATATTTTGGTTAAATACAATATAGTTTAATCTTTCTTCACTATAAGTATAAGTTTGTAAGTTAGAATTTGATTTTGCTTTTTCATATCCTTCAGCAGATGTCTTCATAAGTGAAATTTCACCATTATTTAAAGCTGCTTCTTGAGATGCTTCATTAGGTATTATTTTTAGTGCTATAGAGTCTGCCTTAGGTTCTCCACCAAAATAATCCGTATTTTTTTCAAATACTATGCTTTCACCTTTTTTCCATTCTTTGAATTTGAATGCACCAGAACCAACTGGATTATTGTTTTTTTCTGACTTAGCTATGTTTGATTCTCCTTCAAATACATGTTTAGGTATTGGAGAAATCTTAGAGATACCATACAAGAAGGATTCACTTGCAGTTGGTAAAGTAATTTTAACTGTTAAATCATCAATTTTTTCTACTTTAACTGGCTTTTCACCAACTAATAGGTATTGTCTTGATGGTGAATTTTGTTTTTCATCTAAAACTGTATTAAATGTAAATAAAATATCTTCAGCAGTTATTGGTTTTCCATCATGCCACTTCAAGTCAGGTTTTAATTTTATAGTTAACTCCTTGCTATCTTTAAAATCTACTTTTTCTGCTAAATAATTTACTAAATTACCTTTTTCATAAGTATAAAGAGGAGCATAAACTATATTTGATGCAAGAGAATCTTCTTTAACATTTGCAAAAGCTCCATTTATTATATCAGGGTCACTTGCCATAGGAATTACAACCGTTCCGCCAGATTTACCTCCACTAGACTTGTCTTTATCATTAGAACTACAAGCTGTGAATGTAAGCATTAATGCTGAAACTAAGATTAATGATGCCAATTTTTTAAATTTCATATTCTTATAAAACCTCCATAAAATAATATTTGACGCACATTTTTCATTGTATAATAATAATCATTATTAAATCAATATATATAGAAATTAACTATTATACTATTTTAATTAATAGAAAAAAATAATAAAATGTAAGAAAATGTTGTAATTTAAATTTTTATAAAATACAATCAAAAAGTGTATGTTATTTTAAGCAATTTTGCTGAGAGGAGAAAATAATGAATAAAACACTAATTGAGATTAAAGATTTAAAAGTTTATTTTCATACAGATAAAGGGATTGTAAAGAGTGTAAATGGAGTAAGTTTTAATATAAATGAAGGTGAGACTATTGGAATAGTTGGAGAATCAGGATGTGGTAAATCTGTAACAGCTATGTCTTTGATGAAGTTACTTCCAACATCAAAAATAGAAGGTGGAGAAATAATATTTCAAGGTAAAGACATTTTAAAGATGAATGAAAATGAACTTATGGGAATAAGAGGAAATGAAATATCAATGATTTTTCAAGAGCCAATGACATCTCTAAATCCAGCATTTACAGTTGGAAATCAAATCATTGAAGGTATTATGCTACATCAAGATTTATCAAAAGAAGAAGCTAAAAAAAAAGTAATAGATATGATAAAATTGGTAGAAATACCAAGAGCTGAAGAAATATACAATTCATATCCACATGAGTTATCAGGTGGTATGAGACAGAGAATAATGATAGCTATGGCCTTATCATGTAATCCCAAATTACTTATAGCTGATGAACCAACAACAGCTTTAGATGTTACAATTCAAGCTCAGGTTCTAGATATAATGAAAAATATAAAAGAAAAATTAAACACATCTATAATGATGATTACACATGATTTGGGAGTTATTGCAGAAATGTGTGACAAAGTAATAGTAATGTATGCAGGCAAAATTATAGAAGTAGCAGAGGTTGTTGAATTATTTAAAAATCCAAAACATCCTTATACTATTGGGCTTTTAAAGTCAAAGCCTACTCTTGGAGAAAACAAAGAAAAAAGATTGTATTCAATTCCAGGGCAAGTACCAAATCCAATTGGAATACCAGATTCATGTTACTTTAGTGATAGATGTGAAAAAGTATGTGATAAATGTAGAACTCAGACACCTCCTTTAATAGAATTGAATAATGGTCATAGTATAGCATGTTGGTTATATAAAAAGGAGGAGATATAAGTGAAAAAAGAAGAAAGTTTATTAAAAGTAGAAGGTCTTAAAAAGTATTTTGAGGTTAAATCTGGATTATTTAATAAAGAAGTTAAATGTGTAAAAGCAGTAGATGGAGTTTCTTTTGATTTAAAAAAAGGAGAAACTTTGGCTATAGTTGGAGAATCAGGATGTGGAAAATCAACTGCAGGAAGAACAATTCTTAGATTAATTGAAAAAACTGAAGGTAAGGTTGAATTCAATGGTATAGATATATATAATTTAGAGAAGGAACAACTTAGAAAATTAAGACCAAAAATGCAAATGATATTTCAAGACCCATATAGCTCATTAAATCCAAGATTAAATGTAGAGCAAATAATATCTGAGGCAGTTATAGAACATAATTTAGTACCCAAAAATGAGATAAAAGATAATATATTAAATGTTGTAGAAAATTGTGGTCTTTCTAAGTATCATTTAAATAGAAAACCAGGCGAATTTTCTGGAGGTCAAAGACAGAGAATAGGCATAGCAAGAGCATTAGCATTAAATCCAGAATTTATAGTTTGTGATGAACCTGTTTCTGCACTAGATGTTTCTATTCAATCTCAAATTATAAATTTACTTATGGATTTACAGGATAAATATAAACTTTCATATTTATTTATATCTCATGATTTGAGTGTAGTAAATCATATTGCACATAGAGTTTGTGTTATGTATCTAGGTTCTATAATAGAAATTGCAACGAAAGAAGAACTTTACTTAAATTCTCAACATCCATATACAAAAGCACTTATGAGTGCAGTGCCAGTACAAGACCCTACACTTAAGAAAAATAGAATTATATTAAAAGGAGATATACCATCTCCAACTAATCCACCAAGTGGATGTAAGTTTCATACAAGATGCCCTTATTGCAAAGAAATATGTAAAATAGAAGTTCCAGTTTTAAAAGAAATATCAAGAAGTCATTTTGTTGCTTGCCATCTAGTATAAACAGATTTAGTTAATAAAATATACTTTAAGTGAAAAAAATATATAAATTTATGCTTTAATATATTTTGAAATATTAGTAAATTTGAGGTATTAGCAAGGTAAATATACTAATACCTCAAGTTTTTATCCAAGTAAAATTTAAAATAAATTATTTATTCATCTAAAAGGGCAATGTCTAAAGGACTTTTATTGTTTATATAGTTTTTAGGAGATACACCATAGTATTTTTTAAATGCCCTTACAAAACTAGAATAGTCATTGAATCCACATTTACTACAAACTTCACTCATAAGATGACCATTAATTATTAGTGATTTTGCCAAAATTAATCTTTTTTGAACTATATAATTGTGTATGGATGTTCCAGTATGAGATTTAAATTTTCTCATAAGATAGTACTTACTTATAAAAAATTCAGATGATATACTATCTATTGAAAGATTATTATCTATATTTGAATTTATATAGTTTAATATTTTCTTAATAGTTTCATCATAAAAAGCATCTTCTGTTGATTCTATATTTTCATTTTTTAGGAAAATTTTGTTTAAGAATATCATAAGCTGTATAAATAATGTATTTCTCAATATTTTATTTCCAAATTCATTGTTAGATTCAGTAATATTTATTTGTTCAATAAAAATCTTGATAGATTCAATATCATGTATATTTAAACGCAATCTATTACATTTATTTTCTGTAGCTATTTTAAAACATTTTTCTAAGTCGCTAGTAGTATCACTATTTTTTTTCATAAATTCTGGACTAATCCATATTGCAATTCTTTCATAAAATACATTTGAATCTATAACTGGTTTATGAATTTCATTATTACTAATAAAAAGTATATCCCAAGGCTTTAGTTTATAAGGAATTCCTTCAACAAAATAAGTTACATTTCCAGTTATAAATATAATTATCTTATTAAAATCGTGATTATGGTATTCAAATTTTATATCTTTTTTGTCTCTAATATTAAATATTTTAAAATTATCATTTAAGTACCCGATTTTATTATTCATAGTTTTTATAGAATACCTTTCTTGAGTTATATTATAGAAAATTATAGAGCATTTTTTGCAATATTTCAAGCATTTTTAGCCATTCACATAGTAAAAAATTCTTAATATAATATTATATGTAGTGTAATTTTAGCAGAAAGAGTTTAAAGGGAGGAAAGCATTTATGAAATTAAATGATATTATACAGGGGTTGGATATAATCAATGTCAAAGGCGAATTAAATATAGATATTAATAATGTACAATATGATTCAAGAAAGGTTACAGAAGGTACATTATTTATATGTATAAAAGGGTTTGTATCAGATGGTCACAAGTATATAAATGATGCCATAGAAAAGGGAGCAAGAGCCTTTATTGTTGAAGAAGATGTAGAAATAAAAGGATATACATTTATAAAGGTGAAAGATACAAGGAAAGATATGGCAAAAATAGCTGATAATTTTTACAATCATCCATCTCATAAATTTAATGTTATAGGAGTTACAGGTACTAATGGAAAAACTAGTATAACTACTATATTAAATGAGATATTAACTTTAAATAAAAATAAAGTTGGTCTTATAGGGACTATAAAAATTTTTGATGGAGAAAAAGACATTGTTTCTAATTCAACAACTCCAGAAAGTATAGATTTACAATATCATTTTAATAAGATGTTAGATAATGGATGTGATTACTGTGCAATGGAAGTTTCATCACACTCATTGGCATTAAATAGAGTTGATGAAACAGACTTTAAACTAGGCATATTTACAAACTTAACGCCAGACCATTTAGATTTTCATAAAGATTTAGAGGATTATAGAAAAGCCAAAGAGAAATTGTTTTTTAAGACTACTATGGCAAATATAATAAATATAGATGATGAAGGTGGAAAAAAGATATACAAAAATATAAAAGACATAAGTGTACCTTGTTACACTTATGGTGTTGATACTAAAGCTGATTTTATGGCTAGAGATATAAAATCAGATTCAGATGGAGTATCTTACAGATTAATAACACCTTCATATGAAGAAGTTATATTTATACCAGTTCCAGGAATGTTTACAGTGTATAATACTTTAGCAGTTATAGCTGCTTGTTATGTACTTGGTATACCTAAGCCAGTATATAAAGAAGGTCTTAGGCTTTCTAATGGAGTATCAGGAAGATTTGAAACAGTTCCAAATAATAAAGGTATAAGTGTAATTGTAGACTATGCTCATACTCCTGATGCACTTGAAAATGTATTGAAAACAACTCAACAATTTGCAGAAGGGAAAATTATTTCTGTATTTGGATGTGGTGGAGATAGAGATACTGAAAAAAGACCTTTAATGGGAGCTATTGGACAAAAATATTCTGATTTATGTATTATAACTTCTGATAATCCAAGAACTGAAGAACCAGAAGCAATAATAGAAGATATTCTTGAAGGAATTGATAAGAAAAAAGAAAATTATTATGTTGTTGTTGATAGAAAACAGGCTATAGCAAAAGCTATAAGTATGGCAAAAAAAGATGATGTTGTGATTATAACAGGTAAAGGACATGAAACTTATCAAATTATAGGTAAAGTTAAACATCATTTTGATGATAAAGAAATTGCAAATGAATATTTAAGTAAAATGTAGTATGAAAATTCAATAAAAGGTACCATCTAAGAATGTAATATCAAATTTTATTTTGATATTACATTTTTATTTTCTATATGGAAATTATTGTAAAATTGATAGTACGATAATGTAAATTCTAATATCCATACTAATTAATTTATTATTGTAATAACGTTTATAATTTTGTATAATTACAGTAAATATGGAAAAATAAGTATCATTATAAAATGCTTACAATAATTGACATAAGATAATAATTCTATACATATAGGTTCTAGAAAGGCAGGAAGTATAATGTTAAGTGATGCAAAAAATAATAGGCATGGTTTGTCCATAATTGCTGTCATAAGTATCTTAGTAATTACAATTTCCTGTTTGATTTATGGTTCAAGGTTAAATAAGACATTAGGTGAAGAAACGAATCAATATCTTTCAGAAATAGCAAATCAAAGCGTCAGTGTACTAAAAAAACTAATAATGATATTAATGTATATTCTGTACCAGTTTATAAAAATAATGAGGTTAAAGGAGTTATATTTGCTAGACCAATGCCAATAGAAGAATATGAAAAATTAATATTAGATAATTATAATGTTAAAGGCAAAGAAAAAAATTAAATAATTTTATAAAATATAGCACAAAAATTTATAAAAAATGAACCTTGTTAATCAATGCTCACTTTTTTTATATAAAAATATACTATTATAAAAACATAAATCATTATTAGAATATTACATAGTATACCTTTTTATCCATTTGAATGTTTTGGGGGTAAACGTATTTGGGATTGTAGCAAAATACTTTCGATAGTAACAATAGTAATTTCTATAGGTGTGCTATACATGTTTTAAAAAATGAAAAGATAATTTATAAATTTAAATTTTATATATGTATAAGTAATTTTATTATATCAAAGAGAGAGCTTTTTATTATAATTTATACAAATCATTTGAAATAACTCTCCTTTTGATATAAATTTTATACAATTATTATAAGATAATATTACATTATTGTAACCTTAATCTTTTACTTATAATACTTACAATAGTTAAAGTGTATACAATTAATCATTTTAAACATTAAATCTAAATAATATTACATCTCCATCTTTAACTATGTATTCTTTACCTTCCAGTTTAACTAATCCTTTTTCTTTAGCAGCAGCCATAGTACCATGCTCAACTAAATCATCAAAAGCTATTGTTTCAGCTCTGATAAATCCTCTTTCTATATCAGAATGTATCTTTCCTCCTGCTTGAGGTGCCTTACTTCCAACTTTTATAGTCCATGCTCTAACTTCTTTTGGACCAGCAGTTAAGAATGAAATTAAACCAAGTAAAGCATAAGATGATTTTATAAGTTTATCAAGCCCTGACTGTTCAAGACCTAATGTCTCTAAAAATTCTTTCTTTTCTTCAGCAGAATCAAGTTCAGAAATTTCTGCCTCTATTTGTGCACATACAACAATAACTTCAGCATCTTCTGTTTCTACAAATGCTTTAACTTGTTGAACATATTTATTATTTTCTCCATTATCAGCTAAATCATCTTCTGATACATTTGAAGCATATATTACAGGCTTAGATGTAAGCAAATCCAATGAATTTACGAATACTTGTTCATCTTCTGTAAATTGCATAGTTCTTACACACTTACTTTCTTCTAAAGTAGACATAATTGATTTTAATAAATCAAGTTCAGAAGCTAAAGTTTTATCAGCTTTAGCAGCCTTTTGAGTTTTATGAATTCTTCTTTCAAGAATCTCTATATCAGAAAAAATTAATTCTAAGTTTATAGTTTCTATATCACGAAGTGGGTCTACAGAACCATCTACATGTACAACATTTTCATCTTCAAAGCATCTAACAACATGCACTATTGCATCAACTTCTCTTATATGTGATAAAAATTTATTTCCTAATCCTTCTCCTTTAGAAGCACCTCTAACTAAACCAGCTATGTCACAAAATTCTATAGCAGTAGGAACTATTTTTTCAGAATTATATAATTCTTGTAGTTTGTTTAGTCTTTCATCTGGAACAGATACAACTCCGACATTTGGGTCTATTGTACAAAAAGGGTAATTTGCAGATTCTGCACCTGCTTGAGTTATTGCGTTAAATAGTGTGCTTTTACCTACATTTGGTAAACCAACTATACCTAATTTCATATTAATCGTCCTCTCTCTTATTCTTTTTTATATTCTTTATATAACCTTAAACAATCAATCTATAGGATTGCAAAATTGTTTTAATTATAGACATACATATTGATTATACATCATATACATCAAGCTTGTAAACTAGACTTTAAAGCATATTTATTTAAATAATCTTTATATTTAATTTAAATAAAAATATTGCTTTTAGAAAATAATAAAAAGGATATAATTAAATAGAAGGTTTTTATATGTGAGTATATGCAATTAAAAAATAAATAAATTTCAATTTAAAAATTGATGTTTAAATAAAAATAGGAGGTACATATGGTTAATACTAAAAAAATAATAAATTTAGGTAATAATATTGATCTTACTTTGATAAAAACAGAAAAATTTAAATCCAATCTCATAAGCTTATATGTTCAGAGATTACTGGATGAAAAAGAAACTACAAAAAATGCTTTAATACCATCAATAATAGCAAGTGGAAGTGAGAAATATCCTAGTGCTAGAGCAATATCAAATAAATTAGATGATTTATATGGTTCATCTATGGGAGCTGATGCTATAAAACGTGGAGAACGTCAAGTATTGAGTTTTAAAATAATTAACATAAGTGAAAAATATTTAGATGAGAGTATATTTGAAGAAGTAGTAGAATTTTTTAATGAAGTAATAAATAACACTCTTGTTGTAGATGGTGGATTTAAAGAAGAATATTTAAATATTGAAAAAGAAAATTTAAGAGAGAAGATACAATCAATAATAAATGATAAAAAAGAGTATGCACAAGATAAATGTATTGAGGCTATGTGTAAAGGTGAAAGGTATAGTGTAAGTGAATTTGGTTATGAAGATGAAATAGATAGTATAACTGCAAAAGATTTATATGAACATTACAAAAATATACTTAAAACATCACCAATAAATATAGTTGTAGAAGGTAATTTTGATGAAGATAAAGTTGTAGATATAATTAGTAGGAATCTAAAGTTTGAAAGAGAAGATATTATAGATATACCAAGAGCAGATTTTATAAAAAATGTAGATGAAGTAAAAGTTATAGATGAACAAATGGAAATAACTCAAGGTAAGTTAGTCATGGGTTATAGAGCAAATGTGGATTATGCAGATACAGATAGATATTATGCTCTTGTAGTTGGAAGCAATGTCTTAGGTGGTGGACCACACTCCAAATTATTTGTGAATGTAAGAGAAAAAGAAAGTTTATGTTACTATATATTCTCTTCAATAGAGAAGTATAAGAGTATCATGTTTATATCATCTGGTATAGAAACTAAAGATTATGATAAAGCTGTGGAATTGATAAAAAAACAAGTAGAAAGTGTAAAAGCAGGTGATATATCTGATGAAGAATTAGAAAATAGCAAACTTGCTTTAGTTAATTCTATGAAATCTATAACTGATAATATAGGTGGTATGTCTGATTTTTCTTTCTCTCAGTCTATGGCAAAGACAAATTCTGAAGTAGAAGATATAATATCTAGTATAGAAAAAGTTAATAAAAAGGATATAGTTGAAGCTATAAAAGATATAGAACTTGATACTATATACTTCTTGAGAAATTAATGGAGGATATGTCTATGGAAAAAATAGTTAATGATATATTGAGAGAAGAAGTTTATTATGAGAAATTGAAAAATGGATTAGATGTATATTTTATGCCTAAGAAAGGGTTTACTAAAAAATATGCTATTCTGGCTACTAATTATGGTTCAAATGATTTAGAATTTGTTCCAATTGGAGAAGATAAAAGAATTAGAGTGAATGAAGGAATTGCACATTTTCTAGAGCATAAGATGTTTGAGCAACCTGATGGAAGAGATGCCTTTGATAAATTTTCTAAATTAGGAGTAAACGCAAATGCGTTTACTAATTTTACGATGACAGCATACTTATTTTCTGCTACCGAAAATTTTTATGAGAGTCTGGAGCATCTAATTGATTATGTTCAAACACCTTATTTTACAGATGAAAATGTTGAAAAGGAAAAAGGTATAATAGCACAAGAAATAAAAATGTACAATGATGACCCTGATTGGAATGTATATTTTAATTGCTTGAAGGCAATGTATGTAAATTATCCTACTAGAATTGATATAGCAGGTACGGTAGATAGTATATATAAGATAACTAAAGAAGAACTATATAAATGCTATAACACTTTCTATAATCCAGGGAATATGGCCTTATTTGTTGTTGGTGACCTAGATGTAGAAAAAGTTATAGATATAACTAAAAAATCAAACAATTATGATATAGATAAACTTTCTAAGAGTATAGAGAGGTTTTATCCAAAAGAAACAGAAAGTGTAAAAGAAAAAGAAGTTATAGAAAAATTCCCTATATCTATGCCTATGTTTAACATAGGTTTTAAAGATAGTAATGTTGGTTTAAAAGGGAAAGAACTTTTACGTAAAGAAATTGTAACTGACATACTTGTAGGTATGCTATTTAAAAAAGGAAGTAAACTTTATGAAGATTTGTATATGCAAGGATTAATAAATGAAAATTTTGGAGCTGGATTTTCGTCTCAAGTGGATTACGCTTTTAGTATAATAGCTGGAGATTCTAAAGAACCTAAAAAAGTAAAAGAGATAATTCTTGAGTATATAGAAAAATCAAAACAAGAAGGATTATCAAAAGAGGAATTTGAGAGAACTAAAAAGAAAAAAATAGGGTCATTTATTAAGTGTTTTGATTCTATAAATTTTATAGGAAATAGTTTTATATCTTATGTATTTAAGGATATAAATATATTGGATTATTTAGATGTTATTAAAGATGTTACTTTTGAGGAAGTTGAAGAAAGATTAAAAGAACACTTCAAAGAAGAGTATTGTGTTATTTCTATTGTAGAACCTAAATAAAAATTTGATAATCATAAGAATAACAGTTAAATGCTAGACTGTGCATTTGAATGTTTATTCTAGTGAAACAAGAGATAGATTTGTAAAATATATATAAATTAAGTTGAAAAATTTAAGAAGCATAAATACAAATATATAAGAGATTGGTGTATACATACATCAATCTTTTTGATTTCAAAGAATTTTACGTAGTTAGATTGGTATAATATATTATAGTGTTTATAGAATAAATTTTAATATTTTTTGTAGAATTAACATTAATATGTTATCATAATTTAGTATAATTACAATTAATTGTAATTATACTAAATTGCTTTGGAAATATTTTTAATTAATACAAAGAGGTGACGTTATGGATAGAATAGCATTTACACTGTTTGGAATAGACATCATGTGGTATGGAATACTTATGGCATGTGGAATGATTTTAGGGACTTTAATAGCAATAAAAGAATCAAAAAGAGTGGGAATTAAAGAAGATGATGTATTAAATATAGCTATAATAGCAATTCCGGTTGGACTAATCTGTGCAAGAATCTATTATGTAGTATTTAATTGGAGTTATTATGCTCAAAATATATCTCAAATTTTTAATTTTAGAGGTGGTGGACTTGCTATACATGGAGGGTTAATTGGTGGAATATTAGCTGGTTATATATACACTAAGATTAAAAATATTAACTTTTTAAAAATGGCTGATACAGTTATACTTGGAATGCCTTTAGCACAAGCTATAGGTAGATGGGGAAATTTTATTAATGGAGAAGCACATGGAGGTGCTACTAATTTACCTTGGGGAATAATGGTTGATGGAGTAAAAGTGCATCCAACTTTTCTATATGAGTCCATATGGGATTTTGGTATATTTATAGTTTTATTACTATTTAGAAAAAATAAAAAATATGAAGGGCAAGTTATAGTTACTTATATAACTTTATATTCAATTGGAAGATTTTTTATAGAGGGGTTAAGAACAGATAGTTTAATGTTAGGCCCACTTAGAATGGCACAAGTGATAAGCTTGATTGGAGTTATTGGTGGTATAATTGCACATGTTTATTTATCAAAGAAAAATAAACATAATATTAGTTAATAATAGTTTAAATAGTGAGTATAAAGGAGGTAAATATGGAATTTCATCATGTATCAGTTCTTTTAAATGAGTGTATAGAAAATTTAAATATAAAGCCAGATGGAGTGTATGTTGACTGTACTATGGGAGGAGCAGGACATTCTAGGGAAATAGTAAAAAAACTGTCAGATAAGGGATTATTTATAGGGTTTGACCAAGATAAAAACGCTATAAATACAGCAAAAGAGAGATTGAGTGAATACGAAAGTAGAGTGAAGTTTGTTCATAGTAATTTTGAAAATATAAAAGAGGAATTAGAAAAAATAGGAGTTTACAAGATTGATGGTGTATTAGCTGATTTAGGAGTTTCATCTCATCAACTTGATGAAGCTGATAGAGGCTTTTCTTATATGCAAGATGCACCACTTGATATGAGAATGGATGTTAGATGTGAGTTTTCTGCATATGATGTTGTAAATACTTATACAGAAGATGAACTATCTAAGATAATAAAAGATTATGGTGAAGATAACTGGGCTAAACGTATAGCTAAATTTATAGTTGAAGAAAGAGCAAATAAACCAATAGAAACTACAGGTGAATTGGTTGATATAATTAAAAAGGCTATTCCTAAAAAAGCTAGAATAGATGGACCTCACCCAGCTAAAAGAACTTTTCAGGCTATACGAATAGAAGTAAATAATGAACTAGGAGTAATTACAAAGATGATAAATGATGCTTCCTCTATAATGAATGAAGATGGAAGAATCTGTATAATAACATTTCACTCATTAGAGGACAGAATAGTAAAAAATGCATTTAAATATCTAGCATCAGATTGTATATGTCCACAACATTTGCCTATATGCCAATGTGACAAAGAATCTGAAGTAAAAATAATAACTAGAAAACCAATATTACCTAGTGAAGAGGAAATAGAAATAAATCCACGTTCAAGAAGTGCTAAGTTAAGAGTAGCGGAAAGAATATAAATTATATAATTTAAGAGTAAGGTCTAGATATGTGATAAAATAATAAGGTTCTTAATTGTAGTTAAAAGCTATTATGATTTTTATTAGAATAGAAAATAACTATGGTATAATCGACAATATAGAAAAATATTTTCTGTTATAATATAATTAAAATAGATATTGGGAGTGAGGAAAAATAGAGAATAATTATAAAAAAGCATTGATAAAAATTTGTATTATATTGGGGGTATTTTCTATTTACTTTTTTATACCTCCTGTTAAAAAAATAGTAAATCAGATGATATTTTATCTGAGTATGCTAAATCTAGATGCAATTAAGGAATACATACTATCATTTGGAGTCTGGGCACCAATAATATCATTTGCACTTATGATATTACAATCAATAGCCGCACCCCTTCCTGCATTTTTAATCACTTTTGCAAATGCTACCTTATTTGGATGGGTAAATGGAGCTATATTGTCATGGACCAGTGCAATGGCAGGTGCTACAATCTGTTTTGTAATTGGGCGTTTTTTAGGTAGAGATGTGGTTGTAAAACTTACAAGTAAATTTGCATTAGAAAGTATAGATGATTTCTTTGATAAATATGGAAAACATACAATTTTAATTGCAAGATTGCTTCCTTTTATATCTTTTGACCTTGTAAGTTATGCAGCAGGTCTAACATCTATGAGTTTTGTATCCTTCTTTATAGCTACTGGATTAGGACAATTACCAGCAACCATTGTATATTCTTATGTAGGTGGGATGTTGACTGGTGGAGCTAAAGTTATGATGACAGGACTTTTAATATTATTTGCTTTAAGTGTATTGATTTATATGTTAAAGAAAATATATAGTGATAAAAATAAATAAAAATTAGCGTATAATCTATAGGTTCAATATTCAAGAATTAGTGAATCTATAGATTTTTTGTTGTGTATAGAAAAAAATACAATTAGATTGTGCAATAGTGTATTAATTTAGCGATGGAATTTTAGAGGAAGAGATATAATTAACAACAAATATAGTATAGAGGTGATAATTTGAAAAAAAATTATAAAATACAGAATCTAAATGAATATAAAAATAAGAAAAAGAATAATTATAAAAAGAGAAATAATAAAAAAATAGGGGCTAAATGCATTTTACTGATTGCAACTTTCGCAGTAATAATATTGAATCTATGTGGTTATTCAAAAATCTCAGAAATGAAATATGATATTTACTATTTACAAAAAGATTTAAGAAAAAAAGAGATAGTACTAGAGGAACTAAAGGCAAAAAAAACTGAAAAAACATCGATAAAAGAAATTGAGCTAAAGGCAAAAGAATTGCTCAATATGGACTATCCAAAAGATGGACAAATAAAGTATATAGATGTGGATAACTAGGGGGAATAGATTTGAGAAAAGTAAAGAGAATAAGTAAAAAAAGGCTGGTACTCGTTCTTATTCTAGCATGTGCATTGTTTTTTTGCCTTGTTATTAGGACTGGGTACTTACAACTTATGAAGGGAAATTGGTTAAGTACAAAAGCTCTAGAACAGCAAACAAGAGATATACCAATAGAACCCAAAAGAGGAACTATATATGATAGAAACATGAAAGAATTAGCAGTAAGTGTAACTAAGTATACGGTTTGGTGTAAACCTGTAGAAGTAGAAGATAAAAAGGAAGCTGCTGAAAAGGTAGCTGAGATTTTAGACGAAGATTATAAAGATATTTACGCTTTAATAAGCAAAAAAAATATGGCTCTTGTAAAGGTTAAAAGATGGATAGATGATGATAAGGCAAGTCAAATAAGAGATGCTAAATTAGGTGGAATATGGGTAGCAGAAGATAATCAAAGATATTACCCATATGGGAATTTTGCACCATATGTACTAGGACATACTTCTTCAGATGCAACAGGTATATCTGGTATAGAAATGCAATATGATAAAAAATTAAAAGGAAAGCCTGGAAAACTGATAGTAAGTACTGATGCTTCAGGAAGAGAAATACCACAAGGAATGGAAAAATATTATGAGCCTGTACAAGGCAATGGTCTTGTGTTGTCTATAGATGAAGTAATTCAACACTATACTGAAAAAGCAGTACAGAAAGCTTATGAGTTAAATAATGCAAAAAAGGTTACTGCAATAGCTATGAATCCTAAAACTGGTGATATACTTGCTCTAGCATCAAAACCAGATTATGACCCTAATGATTCAAGAACACCAATATATCCATATTATCAAGAAGAACTTGAAAAGTATAATGATAAAGATAAAATAAAAGGCTATTATCAAATGTGGAGAAATCCAGCAGTAAGTGATACATATGAACCAGGTTCTACATTTAAACTTATTACATCTTCTAGTGCTCTTGAAGAAGGAGTAATTAAAGATGGAGAAAAATTCACATGTACAGGTAGTGTAACTGTTGGAGGAAGAAAAATTAAATGTTGGAGACATTATAGACCTCATGGAACACAAGAGTTTAAACAAGCAGTACAAAATTCTTGCAACCCAGTATTTGTTGAGTTAGGAAGTAGATTAGGCGTTGGAAAAATGTATGATTATATAGAATCTTTTGGTCTTATGGATAAGACAGGTATAGATTTACCAGGAGAAGCTAAGGGAATATTGTATAACGAAAAAAATGTAGGACCAGTTGAATTGGCTACAATATCATTTGGTCAATCTATATCAGTAACTCCAATACAACTTATAACAGCTATATCATCAATAGCTAATGGTGGAGATTTAATGCAACCAAGAGTGGTAAAATCTTATACTGATAATAAAGGTAACATAACTGAAACAGTAAAACCAAAAAAAGTAAGAAGTGTTATATCTAAAGAAACATCTAAGAAAATGCTAGAAATTGCAGAGTCAGTTGTAACTGAAGGTGGAGGAAAGATAGCATATATACCAGGTTATAGACTTGGTGGTAAAACAGGTACAGCTCAAAAAGTTATAGATGGTAAGTATGCTCCAGGAAAGTATATATGTTCATTTGTTGGAATCGCACCTTGTGATGATCCACAAATAGTAGTCCTTGCTATTGTTGATGAACCAACAGGAGTAAGTGCATTTGGTAGTACTACAGCAGGACCAATAGTAAAAGAAATAATGAATGATTCTTTAAAATATTTAGGAGTTAAACCAGTATACAAAGAAGAAGAAAAAGCTGAGTATGAAAAAAAACAGGTTAAAGTGCCAGATGTAAGAAATCTAAAAATTGGTGATGCTGTAAAGGCGTTGGAAGATGTGAAGTTAAAACCAGATTTAGATGCAGATATAGAACTTCCAGAAGATACAAAGGTAAAAGATATATTCCCAAAACCTGGAGTAAAAGTTAATGAAGATTCAAGTATAACCCTATATTTTGAAAACTAAAAAGTAACAGATAATTAACATATACCCATAAACATCTTCAAAAAAACAGAAATATAGTATATAATTATAAAGTTAAGAGTTATCGTAGGCAATGTATATATAACGGTATACATTGCCTTTTGTTGCTAAGAGAATATAGCTAAGGTTTTAAAGGAGGAGTTTAATAATGGAGTGCTTAACAATAAAAGAGTTAGTACTTGCAACTAATGGGAAGTTAATATATGGAGATTATAATGACTGTGTAAGTGATATAGTTATAGATAGCAGGGAGTCAAATGCCCAAAATGCATTTGTAGCAATAGTTGGAGAAAATTTAGATGGGCATACATTTATGAAGTCTGCATATGATAGTGGATGTAAAACTTTTATAAAAAATGAAAGTAATGGAATAAAATTAGAAAGTTCGGATATAAATTTAATAGAGGTAAAAGATACATCTTTAGCTCTAGGGGATATTTCAAGATATTATAAAGAAAAATTTGATATTCCATTTATAGGTGTTACAGGTAGTGTAGGCAAAACTACTACTAGAGATATGATATATTCTGCCATATCTGCAAAGTTAAATATACTAAAAAATGAAAAAAATTTAAATAATCATTTTGGAGTTCCATTAACTTTATTTAATTTAAATAAAGAACATGAGTGTGCTGTAATAGAGATGGGTATGTCTGGATTCAATGAAATAAAATATCTAGTGGATATAGTAAATCCCCAAATTGCAGTCATATCAAATATAGGATTATCACATGTGGAAAAATTAGGTTCACAAGAAGGTATTTTAAAAGCAAAGATGGAGATTGCCTCAAATTTTGATGAGACAAATACTTTAATTGTAAATGGAGATGATAAGTTTTTATCTACATTAAAAGAAAAAGAGCATGTATATAAGTTAAAAACATTTGGATTCAATAAAAATAATGATATTTATTGCGAAAGTTATACTATGGAAGAGGATAGTTTGACATTTACATGTGTCATAAATGGAAAAAAAGAGGAAGTATTTATACCAACAATAGGAGAACATAATATATATAATGCAATGTCTGCTATACTGGTTGGTATGTGTTTAAATATTTCTTTGGATTATATAAAAAAAGGTTTAAAAAATTTTAAAGGGACAAAAATGAGATTAGACATAATAAAAAATGAAAAGTTAACAATAATTAATGATTCATATAATGCTAGTCCAGATTCTATGGATGCTGCTTTAAAGATACTTGGAAGATATAAAGGTAGAAGGGTAGCGATACTTGGAGATATACTAGAAATGGGTGAAATTTCAGAGTATGGTCATAGATTAGTCGGAAAATCATCTATGAATAATACTGATATTATAATAACTATAGGTGAAAATTCAGTGTTTATTGGAGAAGAAGCAAAACAATTAGGATTCAATTCAGCCAATATATATCACTTTGAGAATAGAGAAGATGTATTTAGCAAGTTAAATAAATTAGTAAAAACAGGAGACACTATTTTAGTAAAAGGCTCAAGAGGCATGAGATTAGAAAAAATAGTCGAATATCTAAATAAATAAGCTTAAACTAATGAGTTGATTGACAAGGGAGAGGAGTTTTATGATGTTAGGAATAACAGAGCTTACGTACACCGCATTGATTGCGTTTTTAATAGTAATTATAATAGGACCAATATTTATACCAATGCTTAGAAAATTTAAATTTGGTCAGACAGTTAGAGATGATGGACCCCAAACACATCTAGCCAAAAATGGAACACCTACTATGGGTGGAATTATAATGATTGTTGCAATTCTAATAACTGGACTTACAAGAGTAAAGGTTAGTCATGATATGGCAGTAGGTCTTATATGTATTGCAGGTTTTGGTTTTATTGGTTTTTTAGATGATTTTATAAAAATAAAGCTGAAAAGATCACTTGGACTAAAAGCATATCAAAAAATAATCCTTCAAGTTGCATTGTCTTTTTATGTTGCTTTTTATCAATATACATCATCATCAAGTGCTTCACAACTTATGATACCATTTACAGATTTTGTAATAAATGTTGGAATATTATATATACCAATAATGATGTTTATAATTGTAGCAATAGTAAATGCTGTAAATTTGACTGATGGATTAGATGGATTAGCATCAGGAGTAACTTTAATAGTTTCTGTATTCTTTATGCTATTTGCAAGTTCTATTGCTGGAAATACAGAAGTTGCAGTTTTAGCAGCAGCAACTGTTGGAGCATGCTTAGGATTTTTAGGATTTAATTCATATCCGGCTAGAGTTTTTATGGGAGATACAGGTTCAATGGCATTAGGTGGTGCAGTTGTAGCATTTTCAGTTCTAACTAACTCAGTGCTTATAATACCTATAATTGGAGGAATTTATTTTGCAGAGGCTCTATCAGTTTTGATTCAAGTTGGATATTTTAAAGCAACAAGAAAGAGATTCTTTAAGATGGCTCCAATACACCATCATTTTGAACAGTGTGGTTGGCCAGAAACAAGAGTTGTATTCGTTTTTTGGATTGTTACAGTTGTTTTAGCTTGGATAAGTATAATAGCAGTATTTTAGGCCTAGGGGGAATGAAAAATGGACTTAAAAGGAAAAAGAGTTTTATTAGTAGGACTTGCAAAGACTGGTATATCTACAATTAAACATTTAGATAAATTGGGTGCAAGTATAATAGTAAATGATATAAAAGATGAAAATAAATTGAAAAACATACTTGATGAATTGAAATCTATAAATGACATAAAATACATATTAGGACATCATCCAGAAGATGTGGATGGCATAGATATGGTTGTAGTATCTCCAGGAGTACCACTAGACTTGCCATTCATATTGAAATTAAAAAATTCAGGTAAGTATATAATTGGCGAGGTGGAATTAGCTTTTAAATTATCAAATAATCCAACATTTATAGGGATTACAGGTACAAACGGAAAGACAACTACGACTAGTTTGGTAGGAGAAATTTTTTCAAGAGCTAAAAGAGATACATATGTAGTTGGAAATATAGGGAATCCTGTAATAGATACTATAGAAACTTCAAATGAAGAATCTGTGCTTGTAACTGAACTAAGTAGCTTTCAACTTGAGAGTATAGATGAATTTAGACCTAAAGTAAGTGCTATATTAAATATTACAGAAGACCATTTAAATAGACATCATACTATGGAAAAATATATAGAAGCAAAAGCAAATATATTTATGAATCAAACTGCTGATGATTTTTGTGTATTAAATTATGATGATGAGATAGTAAAAAGTCTAGCTGACAAGTGCAATGCGAAAGTAATTTACTTTTCAAGAACTCAAAAAGTAAATGGAGGAGTATATTTAGAAAATAATGACATAATAATAGATATAGATGATAAAATCAAATTTCTAAATAAAGATGATGTAAGTTTGCCTGGAGGTCATAATTTAGAAAACTGTATGGCAGCTATAGCAATAGCGTATGTCTGTAAAATTGACTTAAATGTTATAAAGGATGTACTTATGACATTTAAGGGAGTGGAACACAGACAAGAGTTTGTAAGAAACTTAGAAAATGTAATATATGTAAATGATTCAAAGGGAACTAATCCAGATTCCACTATAAAAGCTGTACAGTCTTACAATAGACCTATAATACTTATAGCAGGAGGGATGGATAAGGGAAGTAATTTTGATGAACTTCTTGAAACTGCAAAGTCATATGTTAAATCATTGGTCTTATTAGGAGAAACTGCATCAAATATAGAAAATTGTGCTAAAAATAAAGGATTTAATGACATACATATAGTAAAAGATATGGAAGAAGCAGTTAAGACTTCTTATGAAATTTCAAAAAGTGGAGATATAGTGCTTCTTTCACCAGCTTGTGCAAGTTGGGATATGTATGAAAGTTTTGAAGTAAGAGGAAAAGACTTCAAAGATAATGTAAACAATTTAAAATAATCTCTTACCTCTAAACTTACTTAAATGGAAGAATGGAGGTAGATTAGTTGGATGCCTAAAGAAAATTTGAAAAAACAAATTGACATAAGGATGAAGACTGAATTTGATGGAGTAGTATTTTATACTACTATGCTTTTAGTATTTGTAGGAATAGTTATGGTGTTTAGTGCAAGTTTTATACAATCTTCATTTAAACACAATGATGCATACTATTTTCTAAAAAAGAATGTAATATATGCTATACTTGGTTTTATAGTTATGATTATTACATCAAGAATAGATTATAGTTTTTGGAAGAAAAATGCTACAGCAATTGGAGCTATAGCAGTAGTATTATTATTGTTAGTTTTAACCCCTTTAGGGATAGAAGCAAACGGAGCAAAAAGATGGTTAGGAATAGGAGGCTTAAGATTTCAACCTGCAGAGATAGCAAAGTTTGCCACAATAATATTAACTGCAAAATTAATTGAAAAAAATTATGATAAAATAAAATCTTTGACAAAAGGTGTTGTACCACTTCTTGTAGTTCCAGGGATATTTTTTGCGTTGATAATACTTCAGCCAAATTTGTCAACAGCAGGTACTGTAATTCTGGTTACTTTTGTAATGATATTTGTTGCTGGAATGGATATGAAAATTGTATTTGCTATGATAGGGAGTGGGGCTGCTTTATTTGCTGCATTAGTAATTGCTGAACCCTATAGACTTAGTCGTGTTACATCATTTTTAGACCCTTTTCAAGACCCTCTTGGTAAAGGGTATCAGGTAATACAAGGTTTATATGCACTAGGTTCAGGTGGATTGTTTGGTCTAGGCTTAGGAAAGAGTAAACAAAAGTATTTTTATATACCAGAGCCACAAAATGACTTTATATTTGCTATAATAGGAGAAGAGTTAGGATTGATTGGTTGTATAATAGTTATAATGCTATTTGTAGCTTTAGTCTACAGATGTGTAAGAATAGCCTTGAAGACTTCTAATGTATTTGCTTGTATGGTTGTCATAGGTATAGGTGCACAAATTGGAATACAAGCAGCTTTAAATATAGCAGTTGCAACATCATCAATGCCAGCTACAGGTGTAGCACTACCATTTATAAGTTATGGAGGAACCTCACTCACCATCTTTATGGGAGCTGTAGGCATAGTGTTAAACATCTCAAAGCATGTCAAAATTAATTAACAGGAGATGATGATTTGATGAAAGTTTTATTATCAGGCGGTGGAACTGGAGGACATGTGTATCCAGCTATAGCTATTGCTAACAAAATAAGAGATGAGCATCCAGACGCCGAGATAATTTTTGTTGGGACGGAAAAAGGAATAGAATCAGAAATAGTTCCTAAGTATGGATTTGAATTAAAGACTGTAACAGTTCAAGGCTTTAAGCGAAAAATAGACTTCGATAATGTAAAAAGAGTTTTTAAACTTTTTAAAGGTTTAGAGCAATCAAGAAAGATTGTTAAGAAATTTAAGCCAGATGTAGTTATAGGAACTGGTGGATATGTTAGTGGACCTGTTTTATTTAATGCATCTATGGGTAAAATACCAGCCATAATACATGAGCAAAATTCTTTTCCTGGTGTAACTAATAAGATTTTATCTAAAACAGTTACAAAGGTACTTACAAGCTTTGAAGATTCACATAAAAGATTTCCTGAGGCAGCAGAAGAAAAGTTAGTTTTCACAGGAAACCCAGTTAGAAAAGAAATTTTATTATCAAGAAGAAATATTGCAAGAAAAAATCTAGCAATAAGTGAAGAAAAAAAAATGGTACTTTGCTATGGTGGTAGTGGAGGCTCAAGAAAAATAAATGACGCAATGAGACTTGTAATAAAGAATATGGTAAATGAAGATATAGCTTTTATATTTGCTACAGGCAAAAGCTATTATGATGAATTTATGGGAAGCATTAGCGATATAAATCTTAAACCATACCAAAAGGTTGTACCTTACTTAGAAGATATGGCAAATGCACTTGCAGCAAGTGATTTAGTTATAGGTAGCGCAGGAGCAATTTCATTAGCTGAGATAACAGCTCTTGGAAAGCCCTCTATAATAATACCTAAAGCATATACTGCTGAAAACCATCAAGAGTATAATGCTAAGAGTATAGAAAAGCAAGGAGCAGGGATTGCGATTCTAGAAAAAAATCTAACTCCAGAAAGCCTAAATACAGCAGTATTTAAACTTTTAGGGGATAGAGAACTTTTAGTTGATATGGCAAATGCAAGCAAAACTATAGGTAAGCCTGAAGCCATAGACCTTATATATGATGAGATAATAAAAGTATACAATTCAACGCAAAAGTCAGCATCTAAGAAAACAAAAAAAGAAAAAATTATTGAAGAAGTAAAAGAAATAAAAAAAGAAACAACTCCAAGCATAGAAGGTCAAGCTAAAGTAATAGGAATAAAGAAAAGGTAAATAAATATTTACCCCCTAATTTATAATAATTTAGAAAATCTAATATATTATAAATTAGGGGTTTATTTGTATGTACACAAGATTTAAAAATATGAAGAGTATGTAGCATCTTATATTTATTTTGATGAAATATTGGTTTATTTCTATCTTTTAATACTTTGTTTGGGTGTTATGTAAAAAAATGAAAAAATTTGACTTTAAATATTATAATTTTTTTGTAGGAAAAATAAGCTCTAAAGGTGTATTTATTAACCAAAGGGGTTGATTATATTTGAAAAAAAGAAGGAAGTTAAATACGAATAATGTCATGATAGTTTTAGTTTTTATACTCATGTTGTCTTTTGGTATATGTATGATTGTAAAAAGCGATTTATTTGATGTAAAGAAAATAGATATAATTGGAAATAAGAGAGTAACTAAATCAAATATAATGAAAGAACTAAATATAAATCTACATGAAAATATATTTGCATACAATTTTAAAGATATGAAAAATGAACTTATAAAAAATCCATATATAGAAAATGTAGAGATAAAAAGAAAACTTCCAAATAAGATAATTATAAGTTTAAAAGAAAAAGAAATATTTGCAGTATTAAAAGATGGAGATAATTATTGTTATATAGATAAAAAAGGCAATTTGTTGGAAGAACTTAGAGGTACTAATGAAAGTAAAAAAGACTTGATAGTAGATGTAGATTATAGTGTAGATGATACTAAATCAATAAAATTTAAAAATTATAAAACTAAGGAGAATGTATTTAAAACTTTAAATTGTTTAAAAGAGGAAGGTATTTATAGAAAAATAAATTATGTAAACTTAAGAAAAGAAGGAAATATAAATATGCTTACAAGAAGCAATATAAAAATCTTACTTTCTAATGATGATAACTTAGATTATAATATATCTAGGGTAAGTAAAATTCTGATTGACCTGCAAAATAAAAATACTAATGGAGGGACTATAAATCTTAATTATGGAAAGTTAGCTGTGTATAGTCCAGAAGGATAGACAATTGTAAGGAAGTGATATATTGAAAAAAAGATTTATAAATAAAAGTATAGTCATAGGAAGTATTGTATTGGGTGTTCTTGTTAGTTTACAACTTAAAATTATTAATATAGAAAATAGAGGGATGACAACTTTTAAAAGAGGAGAGCAACTTACAGAAGAACTTAAATCTTTAAAAAAAGAAAAAGAGGATTTACAGTCAGAAGTTAATAGTGTGAAGAAAGATATAGAGACTTATAGAGGCAAAAATACTGAAGGAGAACAAGATATACTTAAGTCAGAGATAGAAAAATATGAAACATTAGCTGGATATACAGATGTTCAAGGAACAGGTATAAAAGTTGAGATAAATTCTACAAAAGACTTAGGAAACTTTGATAAAAATGATAGTATACTATATAATTATGATTTATTATTGTCAATGATAAATAAATTAAATTCAGCACAGGCAAGTGCTATATCTATAAATGACCAGAGAATAGTTTCTAATACATATATGTATTTAAAAGAGGATAAGCTTTATATGAATGACACTGTTATAAAAGAACCAATCATAATAAAAGCAATTGGTGATTCTGATACATTAGCTTCTGCACTTAATATAAAATATGGTATTGTCTGGGAAATAGAAACATATTATAATGCCAAGATAAAAGTGACTAAAGAAGACAATATAGAAATAGATGGACATAGTGATATAAACAAAGTAGAGGGGAAATAATAGTATGAAAAAGAAAATAGTTATATTGAGAGCATTCATATTAGGTATTTTCATATCAACTTATATAAAATCACTAGACCCAAATAGAGTGTACATAACATTGAGTCAAACTGAAAATATTGAGAGTGAGGTAGAAAATACAAAAAAAGAAATAAAAAGTTTAAAAGAAACACTTAAAAGTAACAAAAAAACTTTGAATGAATATAAAGAAGCAAAAGAGAATGGAAATGAATCTGTTCAAACACTTATGCAAAAAGAACTTGAAGAAATTAAAGCATTAAGTGGTTATTCAACTGTTACAGGACCAGGTATAACTATTACTATGGAGGATAGTGAGAGAGAATTAAAAGATGGGCAGAATCCAAATGATTTGATTATACACGATATAGATATTTTGAGAGTTTTAAATGATTTAAAAAAGGCTGGTGCAAAAGCAATTTCTATAAATGGAGAAAGAGTACTAGCAACAAGTAAGATAAAATGTTCAGGAGCTACTATTACAGTAAATGATACAACATATGGACAACCATTTATAATAAAAGCTATAGGAGATATAGATTTATTAAGTGCTGCTATAAATTCTCCAGAATCATATGCTAAGTCTCTTAAGGACATATATGGAATTAATATAAAAATACAGGAAAATAATGGAAATAAAGTGAATTTATTTGCAAAATAAAACGAAAAATATAAAAAAATTAATAAAAAGTAAAAAAAATTAATAAAAAGGATTGTAATATAGTTGTGTTTCAAAGTAAAATAAAGAGGTGAAGATTTATGTTATGGGTTTTAGGAGGATTAGCATTTGGTGTAGTAGTAGGTTACTATATTCCATTTACATATTCTATGGATTATTCTATATATATGTCAGTAGCTATTCTTGCAATAATGGATTCTATCTTTGGAGCGATAAGGTCCAGTTTTGAAGATAACTATGATAATGTAATTTTTGTTACTGGTTTCATAGGTAATGCTATATTGGCTATATTATTGACTTATATAGGGGAAAAATTAGGAGTTTCTATTTACTATGTTGCTGTATTAGTTTTTGGTATGAGATTGTTTAATAATTTATCCATAATTAGACGCTATATTATTAGTAATATTATGAATAAAAAACGTAAAAATTAAAGAGCATTTAATATATACATAAATTATTTTATACTTAAAGAGTAATATTTGACAATATAAGTAAGAAATTTAAAAAGGAAAATTTACGTTTTTGTGGAATATGTTACTTAAAGGTTAACAAAATAAAAGAAGAAAATGATATAATTAATACATACGATAACTTTGAATCATGAGAGAAGGGGGTTTATGATGCTAAACTTTGACGTAGAATTAGAAGAATGTGCACAAATTAAAGTAATAGGTGTAGGTGGCGGTGGAAACAATGCTGTCAATAGAATGGTAGAAGCTCAACTAAAAGGCGTTGAATTTATATCAGTAAATACAGATAAACAAGCTTTATATACATCAAAAGCTGAATATAAAGTTCAAATAGGAGAAAAATTAACTAGAGGACTTGGAGCAGGAGCAAATCCAGAGGTAGGAAAAAGAGCTGCTGAGGAGAGTAAAGATGAAATAGTAAAGTTACTTCAAGGAGCTGATATGGTTTTTGTTACAGCTGGAATGGGCGGTGGTACTGGTACAGGAGCTGCTCCAGTAGTTGCAGGCTTGGCAAAAGAAATGGGTATACTTACAGTAGGTGTAGTTACAAAACCTTTTGCATTTGAAGGTAAAATAAGAATGAAGAATGCTGAAGGTGGAATAGCAGAACTTAAATCAAAAGTAGATACTCTTATAACAATACCAAATGATAGACTTTTACAAATAGTACAAAAAAATACTTCAATGTTAGATGCTTTTGCAGTTGCAGATGATGTATTAAAACAAGGTATACAATCAATTTCTGACCTTATAGCAGTTGAAGGGTTAATAAACTTGGACTTCGCAGATGTTACTACTATAATGAAAGACAAGGGTCTTGCTCATATGGGTATAGGTAGTGCCAGTGGTGAAACTAGAGCAATAGATGCTGCAAGACAAGCTATTCAATCTCCGCTTCTAGAAACATCAATACAGGGTGCTAAAGGAGTTCTTCTTAATGTTACAGGTGGTCCTAACTTAGGATTATTTGAAGTTAATGAGGCATCTACTTTAGTTATGGAATCTTGTGACCCAGAGGCAAATGTTATATTTGGAGCTTCTATAAAAGAAGATTTAGGTGATGAAATAATGATTACAGTAATCGCAACAGGATTTGAAGGATTACAAAATGGTTCTTTAGATTTAGATACTAAGCCTAAATCAAGCATACGTTCTTCATTAAATACAACAGTAAAGCAAGCTGTAAAAGAAATTGAAGAAGAAGCCATCGTTGAGGAAAAAATAGAGCCTCCTAAAAAGGCAAGTATAATTGAAGAAGATGATGATGAGAGCATGGAGATACCTACATTCCTAAGAAGAAGAAGATAATATGTAAGCTTATAAAGAAGTCAATAGACTTCTTTTTATTTTGTCCAATTTAAATAGTTAGATTTTAAAATATACTTTAAATATTGATGATATATAATAAATAAATTTTTTAGTATATAAATAAAATTTAATATAGATAGAAAAAAAATATAGTTATAGGAGCTATTATAGTTTTTTGTTATTAGACAACGGTAGTTTTATTTGCTAATATTAAATCTGAATTAAATTGTAAATATTTGAGGAAAAAGACAAATTAAAGTCTGAAAGGGGATTAAGCATGATTAAACTAAAAAAAGTTATTTCTTTAGTTATGATAGGTATTCTATCAGTATCAATTCTTGCCGGATGTTCAAAAAAAGAAGATTCTAAAGGTAAAGATAGTAAAGAAAAATTAGTTGTGTGGTCTGCACCATTAACAGACCATGATGAAGACGCATGGAAGCCAATATTTGAAAAATTTGAAAAGGAAAACAACTGTGAAATTGAATTCCAAATAGTACCATGGGATAACTACGCAGAAAAATATGCAACTGCAATAAGTGCAGGTGAAGGTCCAGATATAGGGTACATGTATGCAGAGATGTTCCCTCAATTTATAGAAATGGGTGCAGTAGAAGATTTGACACCTTATCTAGAGAAATCAGGAACTTCAGATAATTATCTATACTTAGATGATGCAAAAATGATGGGTGGTATTTATGGTTTACCTATAGAAGCTGCTAATCCAGGTGTATTGTACTACAATAAAGATATACTAGAAAAATTAGGAGAGAAACCTCCAAAAACATGGGATGATTTTAAAAGAATATGTGAAAAAGCAACAAAAGATACTGATGGAGATGGAAAAATCGACCAATGGGGTCTTGCACAAGGTTGGGGTTCTAAAGTATTTGGAAGCTTAAACTGGAACTGGTATCCGTATTTATGGCAAGCTGGTGGAGATATATATAATGATGATTTAAAATCAGTTAAGTTTAATAATGAAGAAGGTTTAAAAGCTGCAAACTTTATAAATGATATGAAAAAATATATTCCAGAAGATGCTTTATCAAAAGATAGTAATGAAATGATTGAAAGTGTATTTGGGCCAGGAAAAGCTGCATTTACTATAATGCTGTCTTCTGCTGCTACAAGTACCTTTGATAAATCATTCCCAGATTTAAACTGGGGATATGTAACATCATTAGAAGATAAGACAGTTGGTAGTTTTGCTTCAGTAGATGATTTAACATTAATGTCAGCATGTAAAAACAAAGAACTTGGATTTAAACTTCTTGAATATATGTTAAGCAAAGAATCAATGGAAGCTTTCCATAAAGAAGTACCTAGAGCTCCAGTTGCTAAAGGTGAAAAATACCAAGGAGACCCAAGATTTGAAGAAATGGTGACAAGAGATAAGGATATGTATAGACCATTGACAGTTGGACCTCATGGAGTAGAGATATATGAATATTTATGGAAACAACTTCAAATGATGATAGCTGGAGATATAACTCCAAAACAAGCATTAGATGAATCTGCAAAATATGCAAATGGATTATTAGCAGAATAATTTAAGTTTGTATTTGAATTTATGGACCATGTAATTTGATTTTATACAAGTAAAAGATTTACTTGATATATCATTAAATTGTGTGGTCTTTTTTTATGGAAATATACCAAAAATAGAACGAATAACTTCTACCTAGATATATTGGATTCTACAAAAAAGTCTATTTGTTTAATATTAAAAATATATCTTTTGGCGACATAAAGTATAAGACATATATCATTGTTCTTTTTAAATAGAATTTGTTTTGGATTCGACCATCAAAAGTGACATAAAATTTTGTACATACTATCTTATAATATGTTTAAAGGTTTTAAGGGGGGATACATGGTGTATATTGAGTACTATGTTATAGAAAACCTAGTAATAAATTATATTATTATAAGTTGTACTTCTATTCTTACTAAAAAATATAATCCTAAAAAAAATAAGTTGTTGGGGGCTAGTTTAGGAGGTGCCTATTCTGTTGCTTATTTGTATCCATCAATGAATATACTATTTACTGTGCCGTTTAAAATAATAATCATGAGTATAATAACTTTAATTTCATTTAGAAGTAAGAGCAAAAAAGATTATGTTCATGTAGCATTAGTTTTTTACCTAGTAAACATTTTTATTTCTGGAAGCACTTATTTTATAATTTATTTTACAGGAATAAGTCATTTAAAAATATCTTTCTTAATTGCATGTACTTATGTAAGTTGCGAATTATTAAAATACATTTATAAAGATTTGAAGATGCTTAAATACATTAAGGAGCTTACAAAGACTATAAATATAAACTTACTGGAAAAAAGTTTTTGCTGTACAGCTTTAGTAGATAGTGGAAATTTATTAAAAGACCCAATAAGTCAAAGTGATGTAATAATAGTTAAGTCAAGTGTGTTAGAAGGATTTATTCCAGAAAAACTATTAAATATTAATTATGAAGATATAGATATGAAAAAAGCACAAGAAATTATAGGAAGTTTAGATGATAAGACTTCAGGTAGAGTTAGAATAATACCTTATAAACATGCTGGAAGTAATAAGACAAGCATAATAATAGGCTTAAAAGCTGACTATATAGAAGTAGATGAACAAAAGATAGGAAATATAATACTCGGTATTTCAAATTTTAATGATAGAGAGTATGGAGCAATAATGAATCCAAATATATTGCCTGGATTTTAGGTAAAAATTTAAGGGGGACAAGGAATGTTACGATTGAAAGAAAGAATTATAAGCTTTATTACTATGTTAGGTATTAAATTAAAAATAATAAAGCCAAAGGGAATATATTATATGGGAGGGGCAAATATACTTCCTCCTCCATTAAAACCAGAAGAAGAAATGGAGCTTTTACAAAAACTAGAAACAGATGAAAGTGTAAAGTCGATTTTAATAGAAAGAAATCTTAGATTAGTGGTCTACATATCAAGAAAATTTGAAAATACAGGTATAGATGTAGAAGATTTGATTTCAATAGGAACTATAGGTTTGATAAAAGCAGTTAATACTTTTAAACTGAATAAAAACATAAAATTGGCAACTTATGCTTCAAGATGTATAGAAAATGAAATATTAATGTACTTAAGAAAAAATAATAAAAAGAAGACCGAAGTATCATTTGATGAACCTTTAAATATAGATTTAGATGGAAATGAACTTTTATTATCTGATGTTTTGGGTACAGAAAATGATGAAATATACAAAATAATTGAAGAAGAAATAGACAGAGATTTATTGGTTATGGCACTTGACAGATTAAGTGACAGAGAAAAGCAAATTATGGAATTAAGATTTGGTCTTATAGATAAAGGTATTGAAAAAACACAAAAAGAAGTTGCTGGAATGCTTGGAATATCTCAGTCCTACATATCTAGACTTGAAAAGAAAATAATTTCAAGATTACAAAAAGAAATGAAAAAATTTGTATAATGTTAAATTAATTCTTCTTAAAAAGTATAAAAAAATTGGAAATGTAAATAATTTCAATAGATGAATACTTTTGAGAGAGGACTGAAAATGTATGCAAGTTAATAAGGTTGAAATATGTGGTGTTAATACATCTGAACTTCCAGTTCTTAAAAATAAGCAAATGAAGGAACTTTTATTACAAATAAAAAATGGTGATGAAGAAGCCAGACAACAGTTTGTAAGAGGAAATTTAAGATTAGTCTTGAGTGTAATAAAAAAGTTTAACAACAGAGGAGAAAATATAGACGATTTATTTCAAATAGGTTGTATTGGTCTTATAAAAGCTATAGATAATTTTGATTTAAGTCAAAATGTAAGGTTTTCAACTTATGCTGTTCCTATGATTATAGGAGAAATTAGAAGATATTTAAGAGACAATAATCCAATTAGAGTAAGCAGATCATTAAAAGATATAGCATATAAGGCGCTACAAGTTAGAGAAAGATTAATTAGAACAAATTCTAAAGAACCTACAGTATCAGAAATAGCAAAAGAATTAGAATTAGAGGTAGAGTCAGTTGTAATGGCACTTGATGCCATACAAGACCCAATATCTCTATTTGATCCAGTATATCAAGACAATGGAGATGCAATATTCGTTATGGATCAGGTTCAAGATAAAAAAGATACTGATGAAAATTGGTTGCAAGAAATATCACTTAAAGAAGCTATTAAGAAATTAAATAGTAGAGAGAAGTTGGTATTAGATTTAAGGTTTTACAAAGGAAGAACTCAGATAGAAGTTGCTGATGAAATCGGTATATCTCAAGCACAAGTATCAAGAATTGAAAAGAATGCTTTAAAAAATATGAGAAAATATGTATAAGTAATCCATGGACTGTAAACATTATTTTAATTTAAATGACCTATATAGGTCATTTTTTTTTACTTCGATACATATTTATTTTTAAAGAAAGGGTGAGTATAATATGATTAGAGTTTCTGATATAATGGAAAAAGAAATTATAAATGTAAAAAATGGAAAAAGGATGGGATTTATAATAGACATAGATATGGATATTCATGAAGGGAAAGTAGTCTCATTTACCATTTTTGGAGATGGAAGTAGAAGTTTTTTTTCAAGAGGAGGGGATGAAGAAGTTATATTTTGGAATGATATACTTAAAATAGGTTGTGATACAATAATAGTAAATATAGGTTCAGAATTAAGCTTAGATGAGTTTGAGATATAGTTAAACAAAGGAGGAATATAGATGCAATGTCCTTATTGTAATTATAAAGAATCAAAGGTAATAGATTCTAGACATACAGATTTAAAATCTATCAGAAGAAGACGTGAATGTGAATCGTGTAAAAAGAGATTCACCACATATGAGAAAATAGAAACAACTCCTTTAATGGTTATTAAAAAAGATAATAATAGAGAATATTTTGATAGAGAAAAGATAAAATATGGGTTATTAAAAGCATGTGAAAAAAGACCTGTATCTATTGAAGAGATTGAAAGTATTGTTGTACATATTGAAAATGAAATAAATAAATGTTTTATAGAAGAAATTGAAACTAAAAAAATTGGTGAGATGGTAATGGATAAGTTGAAAGATTTAGATGAAGTTGCCTATGTGAGATTTGCTTCTGTGTATAGACAGTTTAAAGATATAAATACTTTTGTAAATGAGCTTAAAAGTATATTGATAGAAAAAGGAGACAAATGATGAAAGATTATATAAATATAAAAAATGTACAAGATATTAAAGAGTATGTTAATTTAGATGGTAATTGTAAAGAACTTGATGAAAAATTAGATTCTATAAATCTAGTTATAACATGTAAGAATATAGATGCAAAAAATAAAGAAGACATGTTAAAAGTATGTAAAGAATGTGATTTGACATTTGAAAATTTAACTAGTAATTCTCAAATACATTCAGATATAGTTAACGTAGTTAATGAAGATACTATAGGGAAAAGAATAGATGGAGATGCACTTATAACAAACTTAGAGAAAGTACCCCTTTTACTATTTACTGCAGATTGTGTACCTATCTCAATCATAGATGCTAAAAATAAAGCCATAGGACTGGCTCATGCAGGCTGGAGAGGTACTTTTAGTAATATAGGTCATAAAACAATACAATTAATGTCTGAATGTTATAAAACAGCTCCTGAAGACTTAGTATGTATAATTGGGCCATCAATTGGGCCTTGTTGTTATGAAGTATCTGAGGATTTGGTAGAAAAATTTAACACAATTCTTACAAATAATGATGAAAAGTTCTATATAATAAAAGAGGGAAGTTACTATTTAGATTTATGGAAAATTAATGAGTATATGCTGAGATGTAGTGGAGTTAAAAAAGAGAATATAATAAATTTAAATTTATGCACTGGTTGTAAAGAAGATGAATTCCACTCTTATAGAAAACATAATAAGGCATCAGAACGAATAGGAACGGTACTACAGATAAAATAGAGAGGAGCTTTTTAATGAATACTAAAGTGCTTGTTATAGACGATGAAATGCATATAGTTGAGCTATTAAAATTCAATTTGGAGGTGTCAAATTATGAAGTTAGTTATTCATATGATGGGTTTGATGGATTTGTAAAAGCTAAGGAAATTAAACCAGATTTAATACTTTTAGATTGGATGCTACCAAATATAAGTGGAATAGAAGTTTTGAGAAAAATAAGAAGTGATAAAGACTTAAAAAATATTCCTGTTATAATGCTTACTGCTAAGAATATGGAAAATGACAAGGTTGAAGGGCTTGAAATAGGTGCTGATGACTATATAACTAAGCCATTTAGTATAAAAGAGTTGTTAGCTAGGATTAGTTCTGTTTTAAGAAGATATAACTTGACTAGCTTAGGTGAAGAAAATAATATACTTACTACAGGTAATTTAAAACTAGATTTATCAAAGCATGAAGTCACTAAAGGTTCTGAAAAGATAGAGTTAACACTTAAGGAATTTGAGTTGTTAAAATTATTAATTCAAAATAAAGGAAAAGTACTTTCAAGAAATTATCTTTTAGATAAAATATGGGGATATGAATACTATGGAGAAACTAGAACAGTAGATGTTCATATAAGATATTTAAGAAAAAAAATAGAAGATGAAGATAAATCAGAAAAATATATAGAGACTATAAGAGGTGTAGGATACAAAATAGATTAAAAAGGTTATATTTTAGGAGTGTTATCTTGTGGAAGAGTTAAACAGTATATATTTTTTTATTGTTATGTTGTCTATAGTTATTGTGATATTAGCTGTAAGATACACAATAACATTAAGAAAATATTTAAAAGAATTTATATATGTCTCAAAAAAAGTAAGTAATAATGAATACCATGCTAGGCTTAATATATCAGCCAAAGGAGAGCTTGGAGAATTAGCTAGAAATTTTAACCATATGATAAAGAATATGGATAAAACATTAGAAGAAGTACAGTATAAGCATTTACAGTTAAGGTCTATATTAAAGAGTATATCTCATGGAATTCTGGCTATAGATGTGAATGGAAATATACTTCTGATAAATGATGAAGCAAAAGAAATGATAAAAAGTGAACCAAATCAACTGGTTGAAGGTCACAATATCAATGTTGTAATAAAAGAAGAAGAAATATTAAGACAGATACTTCGATTTATTGGTTCTAAAGATAATGAAACTGCCAATATTACTACTAAAGATGATATAGTATACAAAATAAAAGTAGACCCAGTTTATCTTCAAAATACCAACAATGTAATAATAGGTTCGATAGTAAATATAGAAGATATTACTAAAAAAGTTAAGCTTGAAAATATGAGAAGTGATTTTGTTGCAAATGTAAGTCATGAACTTAAAACACCACTTACATCTATAAGTGGATTTGTTGAAACACTAAAGTCAAATGAAAATATAGATGTGAATACTAGAAATAGATTCTTAGAAATAATAGAAAGTGAATCAGATAGATTAAAAAGATTGATTGATGATATATTATTATTATCATTTGTGGAAAATAAAGATACTCTTCTTATGGAAAATGTTGTAGTATATGATGTATTTAAAGAGGTATATGAAATAACTCAACATTCAGCTAGTGAAAAAAATATAGAAATTTTATACAAATGTGATGATAAGTCAATAAGTATATTATCTAATAAGGATTATATAAAACAAGTATTTTTAAACCTAGTTGATAATGCTATAAAATATACTCAGGATAATGGGATTGTACAAGTTGTAGTTTTAAAAGATGAAGAAAAAATAGTAATCAAAGTTATAGATAATGGTGTAGGGATACCAAAAGAAGATGTAGAACGCATATTTGAACGATTTTATAGAGTAGATAAAGCAAGAAGTAGAGATGTAGGAGGAACGGGTTTAGGATTGGCTATAACTAAGCATATAGTTAAATCGCTAAATGGATGTATAAAAGTAAAAAGTGAACTTGGTATTGGTAGCGAATTCATAGTTACAATATTACAAAAAAATTTCCTTAAATAGAAGGGAATTTTTTTTGTTTTTTGCACAAACTATATAAGAGAAGGAGCTGAGAAAATGGAAGAAAGTTTATTGAATGCAAATTTATTTAGACACTCTTTTATAGTTGCACTAGTTGTAGGAATATTATGTAGAGGATTAGTTTTAAGAGTTACAGACAAACAATACCCATCAAGACCACAAGATTATTTAGAACAGATAATTATATCTGGGCTTTCAGCTTCATTAGGTGCTATAGCATTGCCTGCACTTATAGACAAGGAGTTTGCAGCATTGACATTTTTTGCAGTAGCAATACAACAGTTTCAAGGTCTTGCAGAGCAGGAGAGAATAACATTAAAAAATATTGACAATGAAGAATTAGTACCAAAGGGAGATGCTTACGTCGAAGAAATAGCATCTACGTATGAATCTAGAAGTTATATAAGTCTCTTTTCTGCATTAGTATCTTCTATAGTTTATATTGTTTTTGCAAGAAAGTATAACCTTAGCTTTTTTTATTGTACAGTATTAGCTATTGTGTCAGGGTCTATTGTTGGTTTAATTTTTAGAAGATTTTTAAGAAGAAACAGTATAGCAGATATAGCGGATATAGTTCCTGCGAAAATAAGTTTTGAAGGACCTATTTTAATGGTAAATGATGTAATAATAACGAATATAGGTCTAGAAAGTACAAGAGAAAAATATAGAAATGAATGTCTGGCTGTAGAAGTTATACCAAGAGATTTAGGTGCATTTGGAATAGTAAATGATATAGGGCAAAGACAAGCTATAATACATAATCTATTTATTCATATGGGTATAGATAGAGATGTAGATGAGGTTGATATTGTTGCTATATCTAAGACTAACTTAAAAAAAAGTACTGTGGTTATACCATATATGCCAATACTCAAAGATATAGATGTCATGATAGATGTAGTGAAAAGTACGCCTATTATAGAAACATCAAAAGGAAAACAGAGTGATTTTTCTAGAAAAACTTTATAGATTTAAATGTAATATTTTAGATTAAATATTTTAGGAGGGATTTAATGGATAGAGTATTTTTTGTTGCTGTTATTATTGGTATAACATCTAGAGTTATAATGTTGAATTTAGACCAAAAACAGTATCCAACTCAACCAAATGTTTTACTGTCTCAACTTATATTAGCATTCGTCGCTTCTTCACTAGGAGCATTATTGGTTCCAGCTCTTATAAATCGTTCTTATACATCTATAACATTTTTATCCCTAGCAGCAGAACAATTTAGACAAGTGAGAGCAAATAGAAGAAATACATTGCAAAATTTAGAGGAAGTTCAACTTGTAAAAAGAGGAGCTGCATTCATAGAAGAGATAGCTAGAACTTACGAAGTAAGAAATTATATGTGTATAGTTACATCCTTTTTAACAATAGGATTGTATTATGTAATACTTGCAGAAACGAATATAAGTGAAGGTATGAGCCTAATAATAAGTTCAATTTGTGGATTATTATTAGCTTTTATACTAAAAAAACTCCTTACTAGAAAAAGTATTGGAGACATAGCTGATGTAATTCCTGCTGAGATTAGTTTTGTAGATGAGTCTATATTGAAAGTAGGAGATTTAAAAGGGATAACAAATATAGGTCTAAAAAGTGATAGAGAAGTATATATTAATAGAGGTGTAGGAATAAAAATAATTCCTAAAAATAAAGATTATGCTAATGCAGGAATATTGTTTGACTCAGGTCAAAGACAAGCGATAGTATACAATATATATTCAAGGTTAGGTTTATATGGAGATTATGGAGAACCTTCATTCGTACCATTGCCTAGAAGGAATAAAAATGATGAAAGTATAATGATTGCTTATTTACCAGTAGATAAGAATGTAGAAAAAGTAATGGAAGCTGTAAAGTCGTGTCCAATACTTTCAAGTTCTAAAGGAAAAAACTTATCACTAAAAAATTATAAAATAGGAAAGAAAGGAAGTGCATAAGATGGGAATGGATATAGGTTTAAATGAATATACCCTAGCTATAGTTACACTGGATAAGAATATGAAAAATGGTGGAGGTTGTCCAATATTTTATGCAAATGATGAGAAAGATTTACAAAATAAGGCATTGTTGATGTCAAAGTGTGTAGGTGGAATGGTTCATGATATGACAAATGGAACGTTAATCATAGTAAAACATTAAAATTATAATTTTTTTTAATAACAAATAATATTCAAATTTAAGTCTCTTAAAGATTTGAATATTATTTGTTTTAATCTATTTTATAGCTATTTACTCATATTGACTATTAGAATTAAAATGTGTTATTATGACATGAAATGTTTAAAAATGCTATTATAAAATATAATAAATTAACAAATTGTATATGAAAATATATTATAATAAGCCTTGGTGAATATAAAAGAGTGGTGAAAATATTGGAAGTAAATGTAAAAAAAATAAATAATATTATAAGTAAGGTTTACAAAGATAGTATTGCAGAAGAAATAGGTATAGAAGTAGGAGATTTACTTATATCTGTGAATGAACAGCCAATACATGATATAATAGAGTATAGATTCTTACTAAGTGATGAATATTTAGAAGTAGAAATACAAAAAAAAGATGGCGAAGTATACATATACGAGATAGAAAAAGACTATGATGAAGATTTGGGTGTTGAATTTACAAATCCAATAATTGACCAAGCTAAAAGCTGTAGAAATAAGTGTATGTTTTGTTTTATAGACCAATTGCCAGAAGGTATGAGAGAAACTCTTTATTTTAAAGATGATGATTCAAGGTTATCTTTTTTACAAGGAAATTTTGTTACACTTACAAATATGAGTGAAGAAGATATAAATAATATCATTAAATATAGAATAAGTCCTATAAATATATCTGTGCATACAACTAATCCAGAATTAAGACAAAAAATGATAAGCAATAAATTTGCAGGAAAATTATATGGTATAATGGAGAGATTGGCAGATGCTCATATAGAAATGAACTGTCAAATTGTTTTATGTCCAGGTATAAATGATGGAAAGGAATTGGATAGAACAATAAAAGAACTAGCTCAACTTTATCCATATGTAAACAGTGTTGCGATAGTACCAGTTGGAATTACAAAACACAGAGAAAATTTAGCAAACTTAGACATATTTGATAGTAAAGGTGCAAGTAGAACTATAGAACAGATACACAAAATGCAAAAAAAATATCTTAATGAAATAGGAACTCGATTTGCCTTTTTATCAGATGAATTTTATATATTATCTAAAATAGAATTACCTAAATATGAAGAATATGAAGGGTTTTTACAGTTTGAAGATGGTGTTGGAATGATACGTAAATTAAAAACAGAAATTGAAGAATATTTAAATACGTTACCAGAAAATATGCTTAAAAGAGAAAAGAAAGTATCAATAGCTACTGGTCATTCTGCATATGAATTCATACAAAGTATGGCAGATGCTATGATGGACAAGTTTAAAAATCTTCAAGTAAATGTATATGAAATAAAAAATAAATTTTTTGGCGAGACAATAACTGTATCAGGGCTTTTAACAGCTAAAGATTTAAAAGAGCAGCTTGAAAATAAAGAATTAGGAGAAGCTCTTTATATAACAAGAAGTATGCTAAAAGCAGATGAAGAAATTTTTTTAGATAATATTGAACTAAATCAGTTAGAAGAACTTATGAAAATAAAAATTATCCCATGTTTGAATGAAGGAAAAGACTTTGTGGATAAAATTTTAAAATAGAAAACAAAAGATGGAAGGAGAAACAAAATGAGTATAAGCAGGCCAGTTGTAGCTGTAGTTGGGAGACCAAACGTTGGTAAGTCTACAATATTTAATAAATTTGCAGGAAAAAGGATATCAATAGTTGAAAATACACCTGGAGTTACAAGAGATAGAATATTTGCTGAAGTAGAGTGGTTAGATAAGTATTTTACATTAGTGGATACAGGAGGAATTGAACCTGATAGCGAAGATATAATATTATCTCAAATGAGAAATCAAGCAATGCTTGCAATGGACATGTCACATGTAATACTTTTTATAGTTGATGGTAAGGCTGGAATAACAGCTGCTGATAAAGAAATTGCACAATTGCTTAGAAAGACAAAAAAACCAGTAATCTTAGTAGTTAATAAGATTGATAGTCAGAGTCAGTTTGATAATATATACGATTTTTATGAATTGGGATTTGGAACTCCTTTTGCAGTTTCAGGAGCTAATAGTATGGGATTTGGAGATTTATTAGATGAGATAGTTGAAAATTTTCCAGCAGGATTAGATACAGAGTATGAAGAAGATATAATAAGAGTAGCTATAACAGGTAAACCAAATGCAGGAAAAAGTTCTATACTTAATAAGATACTTGGAGAAGAAAGAGTAATTGTAAGTCCAATTGCAGGAACTACTAGGGACGCAATTGATACTTATTTTGAAAAAAATGGACAGAAATTTCTTCTGATAGATACAGCAGGTCTTAGAAGAAAAAGTAAAATATATGAGACAATAGAAAAATACAGTGTAATAAGAGCCATGAGTGCAGTGGATAGAGCAGATGTAGTATTGATAGTAATAGATGCTCTAGAAGGTGTAACAGAACAAGATACAAAAGTTGCAGGTATAGCACATGATGAAGGTAAAGGGTGTATATTTGTAATCAATAAATGGGACTTAATAGAGAAAGATAATAAGACTATGAGTAATTACACAAAAGATATAAAAGAAAAATTTCCATTTATGATGTATGCTCCAATAGTATTTGTTTCTGCAAAGACTAATCAAAGAATGAATAAGATATTGGATACAGTTGAGTATGTGTCAAATGAACATTCTAAGAGAATATCAACTTCAGCACTAAATGAAGTAATTGGAGAAGCTGTAATGTTAAACCAACCACCATCTGACAAAGGTAGAAGATTAAAAATTTACTATGGGACTCAAACAGACATTAGACCTCCTAAAATTACACTGTTTATAAATGATAAGGACTTAACTCACTTCTCATATCAAAGATACCTTGAGAATAAGATAAGAGAAAATTTTGGATTTGAAGGAACTTCCATAAAGTTTGAGTATAGACAAAAAAATAAAAAATAAATATCTAAAATATAACTAAAGGGAGGGAAATTCAGTGGAGATATTTAGTTATATAATTATTGCTGTGGTTGCATATCTTTTAGGCAATATATCGACTTCGTACATAGTTGCAAAGCGAATTGCTGGGGTTGATATAAGGACACAAGGTTCAGGTAATGCAGGTTCGACAAATGTACTTAGGACACTTGGGAAAAAAGCAGGAGCAATGACATTTTTAGGTGATGTCCTTAAAGGTGTGATAGCTGTTTTAATATCAGAGCTTACAGCAAGATTGGTTGGTATAGATACTCTTTTAGCTGGATATCTGGCAGTTATATGTGTTGTAGCAGGTCATAATTGGCCAGCAGTTTTAGGATTTAGAGGGGGTAAAGGTGTTGCAACTTCGTTAGGTGCAATGCTCGCTGTAAATCCAGTAATAACATTAATGTGTCTAGCAGTATTTATATTGGTGGTATCTATAACAAAATATGTTTCATTAGGTTCTGTTGTAGGAATAGGATGTTCACCAATATTTATGATTATAGTAAAAAATAAAGCTGGCTTAATAGTAGCTTTGTTTTTAACTGCATCAGTAATATATAATCACAGAGCAAATATAAAGCGATTATTAAATGGGACAGAGAGAAAAATTGGTCAAAAGAAAGAATAGTAAATATATTATACTCAGGTGGTGTTAAACATGGAGAAAGTATGTGTATTAGGTACTGGAAGCTGGGGAAGTGCATTAGCTTTAGGTCTTGCAAAAAAAGGTAATGATGTGAGCATGTGGACTCGAAAAGAAGAACAAGCTAAAAAAATAAACAGAACTAAAGAAAATACAGACTATTTACCAGGAGTATTATTTCCAAATAATATAACTATAAGTACTGATATAGAAAAAACTATAAAAGATTGTAAGGTGATAGTTCTAGCAGTTCCATCACAGGTTGTAAGGAGTACTTGTCAGAAAATAAAACCATTTATAAAAGAGGGACAAATTATTGTAAATGTAGCAAAAGGTCTTGAAAAAGGTACTAGACTTAGATTGTCTCAAGTCTGTGAAGAAGAATTACCACAAAATCCATATGTAATACTATCTGGGCCATCTCATGCTGAAGAAGTAGCAAGGGATATTCCTACTACAGTAGTAGTAGCTTCTAAAGATTTAAAAGTAGCACAGATGATACAAGATTTATTTATGAGCCCTAAACTTAGAGTTTATACAAATCCAGATATAGTTGGAGTAGAACTTGGAGGAGCATTAAAAAATATTATAGCCTTTGGAGCTGGGATATGTGATGGATTGGGGTATGGTGATAATGCAAAAGCTGCCCTTATGACAAGAGGTATTAGTGAAATGAGCAGACTTGGAATTGCTATGGGAGCTAGTATGTCTACATTTGCGGGTCTTTCAGGTATAGGAGATTTAATTGTTACCTGTACAAGTATGCATAGTAGAAATAGAAGAGCTGGTATACTCATAGGTCAAGGTATGAGTTTAGAAGAGACTTTAAAAGAAGTAAAGATGGTTGTAGAAGGAATAACTGCTACTGAAGTAGCACATGATATTGCTGAAAATTTGAATATAGACATGCCGATAACTAATGCTATATATTCTGTAATAAAGAAAGGTTCAAATCCTAAAGAAGTTGGAATAGAACTAATGATGAGAAGTAAAAAGCATGAAATGGAAGAAGTAGTTTTAGGTGATGACATATAAATTATAACATAAAAAAATATATATTTTAGCCCTCTTTATTATAAAGAGGGCTATTTTAATTTTATGTAGCATAGTCTATGTTATAATGCAATAAATCATTTTATATACAATTTATAACTATTATAATTATCATTATGTCTTTTAGTGCAATAGATTTTAATAAATTTAATTTAGCTTGAAGTTTACTAATTTCTATATGTAGGGGAATTTAATATTGCTAGTCTTTATTTTTCTATTTTAAGAATATTAACCCCTAACTCTAAATATAATTTAATAAGATTAGATGTATAGGAGGAATAATATGAATAATAACATATACGAAGATATATCCAAAAGGACTCAGGGGGATATATATATTGGAGTAGTGGGTCCTGTAAGAACAGGAAAATCAACTTTTATAAGAAAATTTATGGAAAAGTTGGTTATACCTAATATAGACAATGAATTTAAAAAAGATAGAACAAGAGATGAGATACCTCAAAGTGGTTCAGGTAAAACAATCATGACGGTAGAACCAAAATTTGTACCAGCAGATGGTGTAGAAATTAAAATAAAAGACACAGTATCTTTAAAAGTAAGAATGGTAGATTGTGTTGGATACATAGTTGAAGGAGCTTTAGGGCATGAGGAAGGTGGAAAACAAAGGTTAGTATCAACTCCTTGGTCACAAGAAGCTATGACATTTGAAAAGGCAGCAGAGATAGGAACTAAAAAAGTTATAAAAGACCATTCTACAATAGGAATAGTTGTCTTGACAGATGGTTCAGTTACTGGCATTGATAGAAAAAGCTATGTAGAACCAGAAGAAAGAGTTATACAGGAATTGAAAAGTCTTAAAAAACCATTTGCAGTGGTTTTAAATACGTTAAGTCCAAAAAGTGAGGAAACAAATATGCTTAGAAATGAATTGGAAGAAAAGTATGAAGTTCCAGTTCTTCCAATGAATGTGGTTGAAATGGAAGAAGATGATATAGAGGAAGTTATGGAAGCTGTGTTATATGATTTTCCACTTACAGAAATAAGAATTAATTTACCAAAATGGGTTGAAGGTCTTGAAAGAAATCATTGGATAAAAAGTAGCATAATAACAACATTAAAACAAAGTATTATAGATATAGGTAAAATAAGAGATATAGAAGGGATTATGCAAGGATTTTCAGCGTTAGAGTTTTTGGAAGATACAGGTGTTGATAATGTAGAGTTAGGAGAAGGTGTTATAAACATTGATTTGCAGACAAAGCAAGATTTATTCTACAATATCCTTGAAGAAAAGAGTGGATTTAAAATTGAAGGAGATTATCAATTGCTTAGTCTGATAACTAGACTATCTAAAGTCAAAAATGAGTATGATAAAATAGAAAGTGCTTTAATAGATGCTAAGATAAAAGGATATGGAGTAGTAGCCCCTTCTTTAGAAGAACTTAGTTTAGAAGAACCAGAAATAATGAAACAAGGAAAACAATATGGTATCAAGTTAAAAGCCAATGCACCATCACTTCATATTATAAAAGCAGATATATCTACAGAGGTTTCTCCAATAGTTGGAAATCAAAATCAAGGTGAAGAGATGATAAAATATCTTATGGAAGTATTTGAAGAGCAACCAGCAGATTTATGGGAATCAAATATGTTTGGTAAGTCACTTCATGACTTAGTAAAAGAGCAATTACAAAGTAAATTATATACTATGCCAGAAGAAATAAGAGTTAAAATGCAAAAGACTTTACAAAAAATTGTAAATGAAGGAAGTTCTAACATTATAACTATTTTGTTATAGAAGTATAGCTACTTATTAAAGTGAAACATTTGTTTACTTTAGTAAGTAGCTTTTTATTTATAAAAGTTACTAGAAATATAAATTTATAATGATTGATAATTGTGGAAAAATTATGATGGATAAAGTTTATTTTTTGGCAATATTGTTTTAAAGCTAGGAAAGTATAGTTGAGTTCATACAAATAAAAAAATAATTTTTAGAATGGTATCATTTAGGAAATAGAGAGATTACTAAGTAATACCTTTCATTATTATGAAAACTGTATTTATTATTGAGAAAATATATATAATACATGAATTTTCTAAATAGTATAAAAATAATAGAATATTGAAAAAAAATTGACAAATGAATGTGTAGGTATTAAAATATATTAAATATATACATAAAAAGTGATTTACTAACAAATAAATGAAATATATGTTAATACATAGTTCAATTTGTAAAAATATAAGATTTATAAAAAAATAAGGGAGGATATTATTATGAAAGCCATTTTAACAGTAATTGGAAAGGATAAACCAGGTATAGTAGCAGGAATTAGTGATGAATTATATAAGCAAAATATCAACATAGTAGATATATCACAGAAGATATTGCAGGATTATTTTACAATGATTATGATAGTTGACTTAGAAAAGTCATTAAGTTCTTTTGAGCAAACGGTTGAGGACTTGGTTAAAAGAGGTAAAAAATTATCAGTAGAGGTAAAAATTCAACGAGAAGAAATATTTAATTCAATGCATAATCTGTAGTAGACAGTAAGGGGAGGTGATAACAGTGAATGTAGGAAATATACTTGAAACAATCAAAATGATAGATGAAGAACAGTTAGATATAAGAACTATAACTATGGGGATTTCTTTATTAGATTGTATAGACCCTGATGGAGATAAAGCTAGAGAAAAAATATATAATAAGATTATGAATTCTGCTAAAGATTTAGTGAAGGTTGGAAAAGATATAGAGCGTGAATTTGGTATACCAATTGTAAATAAAAGGGTATCAGTAACTCCAATTTCCATTATTGCAGGTGCAACAGATGAAAGTGACTATGTAAAGTTTGCACAGACGTTGGATAAGGCTGCAGAGGATTTAGGTATAGATTTTATTGGAGGATTCTCAGCATTAGTTCAAAAGGGATATACAAAAGGTGATAAGATATTAATTAAATCAATTCCAAAAGCTCTAGCAAGTACTAATAAAGTATGTGCTTCAGTAAATGTAGGTTCTACAAGATGTGGTATAAATATGGATGCAGTAAAAGAAATGGGAGAAATCATAAAAGAAACTGCAGAATTAACAAAAGATGCAAAAGGTTTTGGTTGTGCAAAACTAGTAGTATTTTGTAATGCAGTGGAAGATAATCCATTTATGGCAGGGGCATTTCATGGTGTTGGTGAAGCCGATAGAATTATAAATGTCGGTGTAAGTGGTCCTGGAGTTGTTAAGAGAGCTCTAGAGAAAGTAAAAGGAGAGCCATTTGATGTTGTTGCAGAAACAGTTAAAAAGACTGCATTTAAAATTACAAGAGTTGGACAACTTGTAGCAAAAGAAGCTTCTAGTAGATTGGATGTTCCATTTGGGATAATAGACTTATCCTTAGCTCCTACACCTGCTATTGGTGATTCAGTGGCAAACATATTAGAGGAAATGGGTCTTGGAGTTGTTGGTACTCATGGTACCACTGCAGCATTAGCACTTTTAAATGATGCTGTTAAAAAAGGTGGAGTAATGGCGTGCTCACATGTTGGAGGACTTAGTGGAGCGTTTATACCAGTATCTGAAGATGCAGGTATGATTGATGCTGTTATCAAAGGTGCTTTAAGTATAGATAAGCTTGAAGCAATGACTGCTATTTGTTCTGTAGGTCTTGACATGATAGCTGTACCAGGAAATACTACAGCAGGTACACTTGGAGCTATGATAGCTGATGAAGCAGCAATAGGTATGATTAATAACAAGACTACAGCAGTTAGAATTATACCAGCTCCAGGATGTGATGTAGGTGATATGGTAGAGTTTGGAGGTCTTTTAGGACGCGCACCAGTAATGCCTATAAATACAAATTCATCTGAACTATTTACTCAAAGAGGCGGAAGAATTCCAGCTCCTATACATTCATTTAAAAACTAAGTACACTACATATAATAATATTTAAATAAAGATTTAGATGGCTAAATTAAAGAAGTCTATATATTTAAATATTATAATTAAGATAATAAATTTAAAAAGTTAGTTGTTAAGATTGTGATAACAATAAAGCGATACATGGTCATTTAAAAGACCATTTATCGCTTTTATTTTAATAATATCTAATTAATATAAAATTTCTATGTATTTTAAAGTTTATGCTACCTAATAGTAATAAGTTATATTAATTTTTATATCTAAAATATCAACCAAATAAAAAACTAAATAAAAAGAATAACTAAAAAATAAAAATTTATCTAAATATTCAACACACATAATAATCATAAATATAAATAAAAAATAAAACTTTTGCAATTAGTAAAATTGCCTACCTACAATATAAAACTCTAATATTTAAAATATAAATTTATAAATCTTATTGTTTTTAAGCAATTTCTTCCTCTACATCAGTACCACGTATTTCACCAGCAGTAAGAACTTTAAAGGTACTGAATATTTTTGAACCTAAAAATCCTGCAATTACATTGAATAGGGCACATAAACCAGCTGTTATAATAACTTGTTGAACTGGATTATAAGCAAACATTATGGCAAACCCAGCCACAGGTGTAGCTGTACCTGGTGTCATGTTTACAAGACCCATCAAAGCTACAATGATACCAGAAAAAGCTCCTCCAAAGAAATTAGTAGAATATATAGGTATTGGATTAGCTGAAATTATGTCCGATTGAGTCAATGGTTCAATAGCAACAGATATAATATCTTTTTTAGAACCTAATTTCAATTTTGCAAATAGTGTTGAGTTCATAAAAGCTGAACCAAAAGCACCTAATGCTCCTATTGCCATAGGAAGACCAGTAAGACCAATTATAGATGTAAGAGCCATTGAACTAAGTGGAGATGTTCCAACTACTGTTATTAGACCTCCTAGTATAATTCCCATTATTATAGGGCTGATGTTGGTAGCTTCTATTAAAACTTGTCCAATTTGTAGTAGTGTACTATTAACTAATGGGTCTACATTTGATGCTATAAGACGAGATAGTGGTGCACATAGAAGAATTACAACTACTAAATCCACTCCAGGTGGCACTTTTTTCTCTATAAATTTAATTAAGAAAGAAACAAAGTATCCAGCAACGAATCCAGATAATATAGAAAAATCTAAACAAGACAATCCTATTAGAACTGCATAAACTGGAGACACACCTAAAGCTAAAGGCACAAGTATAGCAGCAGCAACTCCACCAAGGCTACCATTAGCAGCACCAACACTTCTAAAAAATTCCATACCTAGAACATCACCAAGTAAAGAAAGGTTGAATGCCTCTACTAAGAAAGTAGCACATGCAGCATTTGCTAGAGCTCCCATAGCCTTCATACCATATGGAGCTTTGTAACTAAAAATTGTGAAACAACATAGAACCAATAAAAGTAAACCTGTTCCTAATAGAATTTCTGACATAAGAAAATCCTCCTTGTATTTTTTTTAGGACATAAACCTTTGTTGTGATAACGTTATCCTAGTGCGTAAATAATTAACTAAATCAATGTCAACAGAACAAAAGTTATTTTAAATCTTAATTGGTTTTATATTGTATCTAAAAATAAAAATAACTATAAAAATATATAAAGTAAGCTTAACGTATAAAATATAAATTAAACTTATACTTTATAATACAATTATATATAAATAATACAGTCTTGTATAGAAAGATTGATAAAAAATAAATTTAATATAAAAAAAACAATTATTAGAATATAAAATATTAGCATATAAAAAAGGAATAAACCTTTTTTAGAAGAAGTACTTATTAATGAAAGAAATTTTATAGGGGGAGAGTAGTTGAAAAAGATTAAATATACCAGATTAGTAATGCTTGGTATTCTTATATATTTAGTATTTAATGTATTAGTAATGATAATTAGCAAAAACGTAGATACATTGGTACTAAAAAGTGAAAAAGTTGATGCAAAAATTCATGTAAAAGGAACTATAGAAAAAGATGCCAATGACCAAAATAGTTATTTATCTACATACATCAGTAAAGAAGATTCTAAGAACTTTGAAAAGAATCAAAATGTAGTAATTGAACATAACAAGCAAAAAATAGATGCAAAAGTTTACAAAATATATAAAAATAATAATAAAATAATGATAAAATTAAAAATAAGTAACCAAATTGTTGCAAATCAGGATACAAGTGTCGAAGAATTTGATATAATATATAATCAGATGGAATGTTTAAAAATACCTAAAACTTCTATAAAAACAAAAGACAATAAACGTGGTGTATATGTAATTGATGAACAATCACAAAGTGTAAAATTTGTCATATTAGAAGGAATAACTTATGAGAATGAATCTTCTGTATTTGTGGATTATTATAAAAATGACATAAATGGAGTCACAAGTGTTAATCTATATGACAAAATAATTTTAAGACCTAACAGTATAAACACAAATATAAGGATAAAGTAGGTGATAATAATGGGTTCTATTAAAGATAATTTATCTGAGATAAGAAGTAAAATTGATAAAGCTGCAAAAAAAGTAAATAGGGATAGTGAAGAAATTACCCTTTTGGCAGTCACAAAAACTGTTGATGTAGATTTAGTTAATGAGGCAATTGAGGAAGGAATAACTTCTGTTGGTGAAAATAAACCACAAGAATTAGCTAGAAAGTATGATATTATAGGTGACAAATTAAACTGGCACTTGATAGGGACTTTGCAAACCAATAAAGTTAAATACATAATAGATAAAGTTTGTATGATACATTCTTTAGATAGAATTGCATTATGCGAAGAGATTCAAAAACGTGCAGAACAAATAAATAGAGAAATAGATTGCTTAGTACAAGTGAATATATCTAAAGAAGAATCTAAGCATGGACTTGATAAAGAAGAAGTTGTAGATTTTGTCAAAGAAGTGTCAGAAAAATATAAAAATATAAAAATAAAAGGTCTAATGACAATGGCACCTTTTGTAGAAGATGAAGATGAAATAAGAGGTGTATTCAAAGGTCTTAAAGATTTATCAAAACAAATAAAAGAACTAAACATACCTAATGTAGGAGTGGACGTTTTATCAATGGGAATGAGTCACGATTATGAAATTGCTATAGAGGAAGGGGCTACCATTGTCAGAGTTGGAACATCAATCTTTGGAGAAAGAAACTATAATAAAAAATAATTACTAAAATCTGAATAAATTCTAAGGAGGAAGTTAATAATGTCAAATGGAATAATATCTAAATTTAAGAACTGGATAGTTGATGAAGAAGAAGATTACATTGAAGATGAATATGAAGATGGCATGGACGATGTAGTTCAAGAAGAAGAAATGAACAGTGGATTTAGTACTGCAAAAGCAAATAAAATTGTAAATTTACATACAACTAGTCAAATGAAAGTTGTAATAGTTGAACCTAAGGTTTATGATGAAGCTGCAACTATAGCAGACCATCTAAAACAGAGAAGGGCAGTTATAGTGAATTTGGAAGGGTTGACTAATTCTGAAGTTCGTAAATCTATATTTAACTTTATGAATGGGGCGGTTTATGTTTTAGATGGAAGTATACAAAAGGTTTCTAAATCAATATTTATACTAGCTCCTAATAATGTGGATATAGATGCAAATATGAAAAAAGAATTAGAAAGTAAAGCATTCTTCCCTTGGCAAAATAAATAGTAAAAAGGCGGTTAATATATGGGAACAATAAGAATTGCACTTTATTATCTTTTAGATATAATAGCATGGATGATAGTTATAAAAAGCTTGATGACTTGGTTTCCAAATGGAAGACAAAGCAAAATTTTTGAGATTTTAGAAAATCTTACAGAGCCAATAGAAGGACCAATAAGGTCTATAATGTACAAATATACAAATGGACCTATAGATTTTTCTCCTTTAATTGCAATAGTGTTATTGATGTTCCTAAGACAATTAGTGTTGGTTATATTCTAAGGTGATAGGATGGATAAATTAAAATTAACAAATCACATAAAGGATATAGACTTGAAAAATAAAATGTTTAAAGTAATAGACAAAGCTAATAGTTGTATAAAAAACTATGATGTCAAGTCTACTGAGTTTCTTAATCCATATGAAGTGAAAAATGCTGTAGCAATATTAAATTCTACAAATGAAATAAAATACAGTGTGGATGGAGGTTATGAACAAGCTGAAAGAAGCACTGTATTTATTTATCCATTTTATATGGAATATGAAGATATAGAAGATACTCTTAGATTTTTACAAATAGAAGGGAATTTCAAATTTAAAAATATATCTCATAAAGATTATTTAGGGTCAATTATGAGTCTAGGTATAAAAAGAGAAAAAATTGGAGATATAATTATACATGATAGCTTTTGTCAAGTAGTTGTAAGTAGTGATATTTGCGATTTTATAATTGTAAATTTAGGAAAAGTTTCAAGAAATAATGTAATTGTAAAGGAAATTTCCAGGGAAAATATTGTTAATAGTTCTTCAAAATATAAAGAAGTATCATTTACAGTATCTTCAGATAGACTAGATTGTGTCATAAGTGGTCTTTATAATATATCTAGACAAGATAGTGCAAAATACATAAATGGAGAAAAAGTCCATGTCAATTATGAAAAGATAACTTCAACCTCTAAAATAGTAAAAAATGATGATTTGATTTCTATTAGAGGCAAAGGAAGAGCTAAAGTAACACAAATAGGAGATATTACTAAAAAAGGAAAAATAAAAGTTCAAGCAAGATTAATTGTATAAGGACTAATTTAAATTATAGCTGGGAGGAAATGTAATGCTAACTCCAATTGAGATAGAAAATAAAGAGTTTAAAAAAGGTTTAAGAGGGTATAGAGATGAAGAAGTTGATGAATTTTTAGATATCATCAAGGAAGACTATGAATCTCTATGTAGGGAAAATAAAGCTCTTAAAGAAAAATTAGGATTATATCAAGACCAAGTAAATAAGTATGAAAATATTGAAGAAACACTAAAAGCCACTTTAATAACTGCTCAAAGTGCAGCAGAAGACACTTGTAGTGCGGCTAATAAAAAAGCTAAGATAATTGTTGAAGAAGCTGATTTAAAAGCTAGACAAATTATAGAACAAGCTAATAACCGTGTTATAGAGATAAGAAAAGAGTATGATGCTTTAGTTAAAGAATTCAAGATATTTAGAAATAAATTTAAATCACTGTTAGAAGATGAAATAAGAAGTGTTGATGAGATTTTTTATGATGTAGATGAAAAATGTGTAAATGCATTTGAAGGAACAACAGTGTATAATTATAGTAATGATGAAGCTGCTACAACCCTAGAATAATCTTGTACTTTGTTTGTTTTTAGGTAGAGTCGTTGTAGAAGTTTGAGAAATCTATAACAAAGATTGAAAATAGGATAAAAATGTAAGAAAAATATAAATTATTATATTTTTCAAAAATATATTGACTATTCAAATTATTTGTTATAGAATTTCATATAAACACAGATAAATTTTTAAAAGCGTTGATAGAGACATTTATCTTTAGATAATTTTACAGAGAATTGGGAATGCTGAGAACCAATGAATTTATAAAGATAAAAAATCACTCTTGAGCTGCAGGCTGAACGATTAAATTCTATTAAGCTGTGCCGGTTAAGTGCCGTTATACTATTAGAGTGTTATATGTGGCTAGTATTTTAGTTCACATATAGAATTAGGGTGGTAACGCGATTTATAACTCGTCCCTTTGGTTTAAAGGGGACGAGTTTTTTAGTATTTAAATTTATGTGAAAGAATAAAAATTTTTGGAATTATAATATTTATAAGAAAGGGTGATTTACATGGCGAAATTTAAGCCATTAGTAGACAGTTCTGTAAAACAAGCAGAAGCACAAGTTTTTGATTATTGGAAAGATATAAATATACTTGAAAAAACTTTAGAAAAAGGTAAAGATGACCCAAGTTTCGTATTCTATGAAGGACCTCCAACTGCTAATGGAAATCCTGGTGTACATCATGTTTTATCTAGAACACTTAAAGATTCAGTTTGTAGATATAAAACAATGTCTGGTTATCAAGTAAAAAGAAAAGCTGGTTGGGATACACATGGATTACCGGTTGAAATACAAGTAGAAAAAGAATTAGGTCTTACTAGTAAACAACAAATAGAGGAGTACGGAATAGCTGAATTTAACCAAAAATGTAGAGAATCAGTTTTTTCATTTGAAAAACAATGGAGAATAATGACTGAGAGAATGGCTTATGAAGTTGATTTAGATAATCCATATATAACTTTAGATAATAACTATATAGAGTCTGTATGGTGGATACTGAATAAATTCAACAAAGAAGGATATATCTATGAAGGGCACAAAATACTTCCTTATTGTCCAAGATGTGGAACTGGTCTTGCTAGTCATGAGGTTGCACAAGGATATAAAGAAGTAAAAACTAATACAGTTATAGCTAAATTTAAGAAAAAAGATGCTGATGAGTACTTCTTAGCATGGACAACAACTCCATGGACTTTACCATCAAATGTTTCATTAACAGTAAATGCTGATGTAGATTATTTAAAAGTTAAAAAAGGTGATGAGGTATATTATGTATCTAAGCCTTTAGCTGATAAAGTACTAGGTGAAGACTATGAAGTTTTAGAAGAAATGAAAGGTAAAGACCTAGAAGGGTTAGAATATGAACAATTAATGCCTTTTGTAGAAGTTGACAAAAAAGCATTTTTCATTACAGTAGGAGATTATGTAACTACTGAAGATGGTACTGGAATAGTTCATACAGCACCAGCGTTTGGTGAAGATGACTATAATACAGGGAAAAGATATGACTTACCAGTTGTTCAACCAGTAGATGAAACTGGTAAATTTATAGCTACTCCTTGGGAGGGTAGATTTGTAATGGAAGATGGTCTAGATGTTGAAATAATAAAATTGCTAGCTTCTGAAAATAAACTATATAGTAAAGAGAAAGTAGTTCACAATTATCCTCACTGTTGGAGATGCCAAACTCCATTAGTATACTATGCAAAACCAAGCTGGTATATAGAGATGACTAAACTTAAAGATAAATTAATAGAAAACAATAATGGTGTAAAATGGTTCCCAAGTTTTGTAGGTGAAAAGAGATTTGGAAACTGGCTAGAAAATCTAAATGACTGGGCAATATCAAGAACTAGATATTGGGGAACTCCTCTTCCTATATGGAGATGTGAGTGTGGTCACACAGATTCAGTTGGTTCAAGAGCTGAATTAGCTGAAAAAGCTATAGAAGATGTAAACCCAGAGACAGTTGAACTTCATAGACCATATGTAGATGATATACACTTAAAGTGTGAAAAATGTGGAAAACCAATGACAAGAGTAACAGAAGTTATAGACTGTTGGTTTGATAGTGGAGCTATGCCATTTGCTCAACACCACTATCCATTTGAAAATAAGGAAAACTTTGATGAATTGTTCCCAGCTGATTATATATCAGAAGGTATAGACCAAACTAGAGGTTGGTTCTACTCATTACTTGCAGTATCAACATTTGTATTAGGAAAAGCACCATATAAGAGTGTTTTAGTTCCAGACCTTGTACTTGATAAAGATGGTAAGAAAATGAGTAAATCAAGAGGAAATACAGTAAATCCAATGGAATTATTTGACCAATATGGAGCAGATGCACTAAGATGGTATCTACTATATGTTTCTCCACCATGGACTCCAACTAAATTTGATATGGATGGATTAAAAGAAATCCAAAGTAAATTTATAGGTACTATGAAGAATGTATATAATTTCTTCACTTTATATGCAAACACAGATGATATAAATCCAACTGAATTCTTTGTAGGATATAAAGATAGACCTGAACTTGATAGATGGATATTATCTAAGTTCAACAATTTAATGAAAGATGTAGAAGAAAACTTAGATATATTTGAGTTAAACAAGACTTTAAGAATGATACAAGATTTTATAAATGATGATTTATCTAACTGGTATATAAGACGTTCAAGAAGAAGATTTTGGGCAACTGAATTAACAGAAGATAAAAAAGCAGTTTATAATACAACTTATGAATTATTACATGGTCTTTGCAGAGCTATAGCTCCATTTGCGCCATATATGTCAGAAGAAATGTACAGAAATCTAACAGGAGAAGTATCTGTCCATTTAGCTGAATATCCTAAATTTAATGAAGAATTAGTAGACACTAAATTAGAAGAAAAAATGGATTTAGCTAAAAATTTAGTTACTTTAGGTAGAGCTTCAAGAGAAGTTGAAAGAATAAAAGTTCGTCAACCATTACAAAAAGTGTTAGTAGATGGTAAGTTTGAAGATACAATAAGCGATGTAGTTGATTTAATAAAAGAAGAGCTTAATGTTAAAGAGGTAGTATTTGCTAAGGATTTAGATGAATATATGAACTTTAGCCTAAAACCAAACTTTAAGGAAGCAGGACCATTACTAGGTTCTAAGATGAATTTATTCGTTGGAGCATTAAATAAATTAAATGCTCATGAAGCTGTCAATAAACTTGAAAAAGGTGAGACTTTAACAGTTGATTTAGATGGAGAAGACTTTGAGTTCAATAAGGAATTAGTGCTAATAGGTATAACTGCTAAAGAAGGATTTAATGTATCTGTTGAAAATAATCTTTTTGTTATACTAGATACTAAGCTAACTGAAGAGTTGGTTGATGAAGGTTATGCTAGAGAATTTATATCTAAAGTACAGCAATTAAGAAAATCTAATAACTTTGAAGTATTAGATAATATAGTAATAGAATACTGTGGTGATGATGAAATTGCTAAGGCTGTTGAACATTTTGATGAATACATCAAGTCTGAAACTTTAGCTTTAGAAATAAATAGAGTAGATGATAAGTCTTTAGAAGAACAAAATTTAAATGACCATATGACAGGTATAAAAGTTACAAGAAAATAAAAAGAATAGTTAGTCAATCAAAATCCCTATAGAAATTAGTTTATAAATTTCTATAGGGATTTTTTAGTACAGTATAATTATCTATTCAATAAAATGTTGTAATATTCCAAAATTTACAATAAATAAATCTGTATAAATCATATAAATTATTCATAGCATATGATAGAATATTAATTAATAAACGTTTAAGTGAGGATGAATAATATTTTTAGTAAACTACTTTTGATAAATTTATTTATAAATTTATCGTGTGTTATGCAGGGTGGTTTATTTATTATGTAAAGGGGTGCGTTTTGATGTATGGTGAAAGCAAAAAGCTAAGTGTTGATAATAACGTATTTTTACAATATGGTCTTATTATATTGGGTATGATTTTATCAACCATAGGAATAAATTTATATCTAGCACCAGCCAAGTTATTAAGTGGAGGAGTAGCTGGAATTTGTGTTATATTATATAAATTATTTGGTATAAATCAGGGAATATCAAGTTTCTTGATGAATATACCAATATTTATTATAGCTAGAAAGTATTTTGATAATAAATTTTTGTTAATAAGTTTTGTCAATATGTTACTATTTTCTGTAGCACTTGGGTTAACACAAGACATTGCTAAGTATTTTCCAATAGATGATACTATGTTACAGTGTATTTATGGTGGTGCATTAACTGGTATAGGTATGGGATTGACTTTTAAAGCAAGAGCTACTGCTGGAGGACTTGATATAGTAGCAGCGATAATGAAAAGAAAATACGATATACCTATGAAAAATACATTTTTATTTATTAACTTCTTTGTAGTATGTGCAGGTGCCTTCTTATTTGGAGCTAAGTTGGTAATGTACACTTTAATTACTATGTATATAATTTCTTTTACAATGGACATAGGAAAAGATTGCTTTGATAGAAAAAAATCTATACTTTTAATATCAAATAAATATGATGAAATATCCAAAGTAATAATGAGCAAGATGGGAAGAGGAGTTACTTTTTTGGAGGCAGAAGGTGCATATACACAAAACAAGAAAAAGATGATTTATTGCATAATATCTGCAAATGAAATAGGTAAATTTAAAGATTTAATTTACGACATGGATAGTGAAGCTTTTATTTCTGTCAATAATGTGGAAGAAGTAAAAGGTGGAGGTTTTAAGGATAAATTTCTTTAAGATTATAAGATGCTAAAAAATGCCATATATATTGAGATTATACCTAGTTAGATGTATACTGTAGTTAATGGGGTACATGAAGTACTCAATAATATACTAGGAGGTATAAGAATATGTTAAGAGAGAGATTTGTAGTAAGAAATCATCATAATCCACATACAAGTGGATGCTGTGGGACTGGAGGAGAAAGATGCTGTGGAGGGGATAACCACGAGCATTCACATCAACATTCTCACAGTCATGGGCATGAACATGTAAATGGTGTAGGTCACGACCATAATCATGATGATGGTTTTTCAGGAACTCATGAGCATAGCCACGAGCATACACATGGGTATGAACATTCAGATGGACATACACATGAACATAAATAAAAATATTTAAAATTCATAAAAGATTTTTATTTTGTGATTCCATGAAGGTTTAAATAAAAATTGAATATTTTAAGTAAAAATTATTGATAATAAATAAGAAAGTGAACTGTTAAAGTAGATAACTTAAATAGTTCACTTTTATTAATTATCTAAGTATTAAATTTAAATCCAATGGCTAACTAAAAAAGAAGCTATATTTTCATAAGGTATTTTTTCTATTTTTAATAAGCTTTGGACAACTAAACCATCAACTATTGACATAAGTAAGAAAGAAAATGATTCAGCATCCTGTTCATTTTCGCTACTATTATATTTTTCTAGTGATTCAACAATTTCAGATTTAAGAGTAGTTCTCCATTCAATATATTTTAATCTCATTCTTTCTTTCAAATCGTCATTTGAAGTAATTGCCTCACAAATAAGGTACATATGTACTCTACCACGACTTTCTATAGTAGATATTTTATCTAAGATTAAGTTAACCATTTCTATTTGAGAATTTTTTGATTTGACATTTTTTACACAGTTTAGTATAGCGCTAGTTATAACTTCTAAATGAGTATCCGCAATATCATATATAATATCATTTTTAGATGCGTAGTGATAATATAAAGTACCTTTACTTATATTTACATCTTTTGCAATATCAGCAAGGCTAGTATTTTGAACTCCATTTTTGGCTATTAAATTGGTTGCAGATGATAAAATAGCCTGTTTCATATTATTTGTTTTCATAAAACTTACCTTTCTATGTATATTTATAACAAATTAATAACATTATAAACTTATGGATATTTATTGTCAATAAAGCAAGAATCTATATCTATTGACTTTTGTTCATTCAAAATATAAAATAATAATTAAATCGGTCGTACGACCGACTGAATAAATAAAACAATATCTTATAGTGAGGTTAATATGGATAAAATAAAATTGATAGTGGACAGTGCATGTGACTTACCTAATGATATAATAGAAAAATACAACATAGAAGTTGTTGGTTTAAATGTATCTTTTGGAGAAGAAAGTTATATATCTGGAAAGGAAATAGATAATGAAACTTTCTATAGAAAAATGAGTGAGAGCAAAGTACTACCAAAGACATCATGTCCTTCACCTGATAAATTTTTAGAAGCATATCATTGTCAGGAAGAAAGTATATTGGTGATTAATATAAGTTCAGGATTATCTGGCACTTATAATAGTGCACTTTTGGCAAAGGATATGTTTGAAAAAGAAGGAAACAACAAGAAAATTGAGGTTATAGATTCGCTTAGTGGGTCAATTGGAATAGGACAATTAGTGTTAAAAGCAGCAATATTAATAAAAGAAGGAAAAGAAATCGAAGAAATTGTTTCAATAATAGATAGATACAAAGATAACCCTCCATTTTTTGGAACTCTAGAAACTTTAGAAAATGCTATTAAGGGGGGGAGAATAAACCCAATAGCAGGAAAAATTATAAATACCTTGAATTTTAAGGCGATAATACAAGTTGCAGATGGTGTTGTAACTCCAATAGACAAGGCAAGAGGTGAAGGTAATAGCTTGAAAAAGTTGATTACTTTAGTAGAGTCAAAAATTAAAAATAAAGAAGAAAAGGTTTTATTTATAGGACATGCTAACTGTCCTGAAAAGGCTCAAAAAGTAAGAGAAGTTATGGAAAAGGATGTAAAATACAAAGATGTTGTAATCTGTGAAGTTGGTTCAGTTATGGGTACATATACTTCAAAAGGTGCAATTTTAATAACTGCAATATAAATAATAGATTGAAATAAATAATGGATTGAAATAAATAATGGATTGAAAAATTAAAGCCATATAAAAATGCTTAAAGTATTTTTATATGGCTTTTTTTATGTTATCAAATTGATTTTATAATTAACCAACTACACATATTTCTTTATCATGTTTGTTTAATATCTCGCAACCATCTTCAGTAACAAGTACCAAATCTTCTATTCTAACTCCAAACTCACCTGGTAAATATATACCTGGCTCTATAGAGAATATCATTCCTGGTTGTACAGTATCTGTATTTATAGAAGATACATCTCCTTTATCATGAACCTCAAGTCCTATAGAGTGACCAGTTCTATGAGTGAAATATTGTCCATATCCTTTTTCAGTTATGTAATCACGAGCAGCAGCATCTATATCACAGAATCTAACACCCGGTTTTACAATAGCCTCAGCTCTCTTATTAGCTTCAAGAACTATTTCAAATATTTCTCTACCTTTTTCAGGTATTTCTTTATAGAATACAGTTCTTGTCATATCAGCACAATAATTGTCTTTTATACAACCTATATCTAATATTATTGCATCTCCTGGTTTTACAAGTGCATTTCCAGGTTCACCATGTGGATTAGCTCCATTAGGTCCAAATCCTATAATAGGGTCAAATGAAAATCCATCAGTACCTAGGTCTTCATATATTTTAGATAATTTACCAACAAGTTGTTTCTCTGTAAGTTCACCAGAAACAGTAGCTTTAAGTTGTTCCATAGCCTTGTCATTTAATCTTGAAGCTATTCTCATTAATTCTTTTTCTTCTTCATCTTTACACATTCTTAAAGTATCTATTATATAAGATGAATTTACAAATTTACTTCCTCCACCTAATTCTATTAAGTTTAATAAAAATCTAGCTGGCCAGTTTTTATCAACACCCATAGTAGCATTTTTGTCTATATGTTCAGTTATTATTTCTACTGGATTTTGAGTATCATTAAACCAAACCATTTCAACACCTAAATCTTCTGCAACTGGGAATAATTCATTTATAAATAATTTGTTATTTCCATTTAAATTTAGATATAATGATAATAGTCTTTCACCTGGATGGATTAGCACTCCTGTTAGATAAAATATCGAAGTAGGGTCACTTACTAACATTTGAGAAATATCATCTTTTTTCATTTGTTCAAGTACAGCATTTAATCTTTGAGCCTTCATAATAATTTCCTCCTAATCAAAATTCAATACAAATCAATTTTAGCATTATTAAACAAAAAATAGTATACTTTTCTTCTAGAAATATAAAAAAATTTTGGTATATTGTTTTTATATTAAATTTAATCATTACTTTTACATTAAAATAGAAATAAAAGACTTTTTATTGTGAAAATATTATAGAAATAGTAAATAAAATTTATAAAGTCGTGTATTTAAGCTTTTTATATAGTAATGAAAAATAATAAATAAAATTTTATATTAAAATAATATTGAAACAATTTTAAAAGTTTAGTATCATTAAAATTAAAGTGGTAAAACTTTCAATGTTTATCATTTTTAATAAAATTTGATTTCAAAGTATTTAGATTTTATAAGTAAATGCCTTTAATGGTGTGAATATTCTGGAATTTATTATTTTAATGATAATGAATCTATTTTATTAATTTTGAAATCAAATTTTAAATAATTAATAGAGAGGGGAAATTAAATTAGGATGGAAAAGAAAAAAATAGGCCTATGGAGTTTGGTATTTATGAATGTATCAGCTTTATATGGTATAAGATGGATAGCTAAGTCTACTGCATCAAGCTTTGGTTTAGGATTAGGTGCAATACCTATGTGGTTATTATTCTCATTCATATATTTTGTACCAGGAGCTTTAATTTGTGCTGAATTAGCTTCTACATATCAAAAAGGTGATGGAGGTTTGTATGATTGGGTCAAGGAAGCCTTTGGAGAAAAATATGGATTTTTAGTTTCTTGGCTAAACTGGACAGCTAAAATATTCTGGTATTCTTCATTCTTGACATTTTTAGCAGTAAATGTTTCTTATACAATAGGAAATCCAGCACTTGCAGATAATAAGATGTTTGTACTTATACTATCTTTAATAATATTCTGGGCATTATCTCTTATAGCAACTAAAGGAATAAGTTTTACAAAGATATTTACTAATACAGGTGCATTAGGTTCAACAATACCAAGTGCTATACTTATAATATTTTCATTTGTAGCAGTATTTGTACTTAAAAAACATGATATAGCTTCAACATACACAATAGCTTCAATGACTCCAAAACTTAATATGGATGCATTTGTTGCTATATCGGCTATAATGTTTGGTTTAGCAGGAGCAGAAACTTCAGCTAACTTTATAACAGAAATAGATAAGCCTGAAAAGAACTTCCCTAAAGCTATATTAATATCAGCTGGAATAGTAGGTTCGTTGTACGTATTAGGCTCAATTGCAATAACAATGATAATACCACCAGATCAAATTACTGCTTCTAAAGGTGTGTTAGATGCACTTGGAGTTGTTTGTGAATCTTTAGGAATCGGTTCTTGGTTGGTTCAACTGATAGCTTTTGGTATAGCTTTTTCAATATTAGGAGCAATAGTTCTTTACATAGCATCACCAATAAAAATGTTATTTGGTAGTGTTAAAAAGGGAGTATTTCCTGATAGTTTGGTAGAAGTAAATGAACACAAGATACCTTCTAAAGCAGTTATACTTCAAGCAATAATAGTTACTATAATATTATTGGTTACTACATTAATGCCTTCTGTTGATGCTATATACAATGTTCTTGTAACTATGACAGCATTAACTGCATTATTCCCATATGTATTGTTATATGCTTCTTATATTAAACTAAGAAAAGAGAGACCAGATGAAATTAGACCTTATACTATGGCAAAATCAACAGGTACTTGTATAGGTTTAGCAAAAATGGTTCTAACTGTAACTGTAGTTGGTATATTATTATCTGCAGCTCCAGTTATGCCTACATTTGCTGAAAATATTATATATGAGATAGAGATGATTGGTGGAGGTCTTCTAGTTATATTATCTGGACTATGGTTATGGAATAGATATGAAAAGAAAACAGCTAAATAAAATGTATTTTAAAAATTTATTTTGGATATTATAATATATAGTTGACAATTTATAATGTAAGGAATATTATAAAATAAAGAAATTAATAAATTAAATCCTGGGATAAGAAATAGTAAATAAATATATTTTTACACAGAGAATTAAGGATGCTGAGAACTTAATGAAAAGTATTTATTGAATGGGTCTTTGAGGAGTAAAATGAAATGTAATTTAAGATTACAGAGTATTTGATATCGTGTATGCACGTTACAGCATATATTAAGATATATATATTCAATTTTGGATGTATATAAATTTAGGTGGTACCACGGAAAATATATCCGTCCTATTGATTTAGGACGGATTTTTTAATATAGAAAATTTAGGAGGAAAAATGAACGTAATAGGAATTATAGGTGCAATGGATGAAGAAGTAAGTATTTTAGTTGATTTAATGGATATTAAAGAGACTATAAAAAAAGCTAGTTTAGAATTTTATAAGGGAACTTTAGAAGGTAAGAATGTAGTATTAGTAAAGTGTGGTATAGGTAAGGTTAATTCTGCTCTTTGTGCACAGATACTAATAAGCGAATTTAAAGTTGATGCTATTGTTAATACAGGCGTTGCAGGAGCTTTAAATGAAAAACTTGATGTTAATGATATAGTAATATCAACTGATGCTATACAGTATGATGTAGATACTACAGCATTTGGAGATCCTAAGGGAGTTATACCAAGAATGAAGACTTCTGTATTTAAAGCGGATGAAAGACTTATAGATGCTGCTTATAAATCTTCTGTGGAAGAGGTAAAAACTCATAAAGTATTGAAAGGAAGAGTAGTTACAGGAGACAAATTTATAAATTCTAAAGAATTAAAGGAAGAATTAGTAAATGATTTTGGTGGATATTGTGGAGAAATGGAAGGTGGAGCTATAGCGCATGTATGTTATTTAAATAATACTCCATTCGTAATAATAAGAGCAATGTCCGATAAGGCAGATGGAAGTGCTGATGTTACGTATGATGTATTTGTACATGATGCTGCCAATAATTCTAAAGATATAGTTTTAAATATGTTAAAATCAATATAAATATATAAGGAGGGTACAAAGAAAATGGGTGAAAAAAAAGTTATATTTAGTGGTGCACAACCATCAGGCAAAATGACCTTAGGAAATTATTTAGGAGCTATAAAAAACTGGACTGAACTTCAAGATAATTATGATTGCTATTATAGTATAGTTGATTTACATGCAATAACAGTACCTCAGGACCCTAAAGTTTTGAGAGCTAATGCTATAGAATTACTTGCTCAATATATAGCTTGTGGATTAGACCCAGAAAAAAATACTATATTTATACAATCACATGTCAAAGAGCATGTTGAACTTATGTGGGTATTAAATACTATGACTTATATGGGTGAATTAAGTAGAATGACTCAATTTAAGGATAAATCACAAAAGAGTGAAGCAAATCTAAATGCAGGTTTATTTACTTATCCAGTTCTTATGGCTGCTGACATATTGTTGTATCAAACTGATTTAGTTCCAGTTGGGGATGACCAAAAGCAACATTTAGAATTAGCTCGTGATTTAGCAAATAGATTTAATAATAGATTTTCACCTACTTTTGTAATTCCAGAAGGATACTACCCAAAAGGTGGAGCAAGAGTGATGAGTTTGCAAGAGCCAACTAAGAAAATGAGTAAGTCTGATTCAAATGAAAATGCATTTATATTATTGGCAGATGATTCAGATTCTATAAAGAGAAAGATAAAAAGAAGTGTTACTGATTCTTTAGGTGTTGTAAAATACTCTGATGAGCAACCTGGTATTAAAAATTTACTTGATATATACTCTAATTTAAGTAAAAAGAGTGTAGAAGAGATTGTAAATATGTATGAAGGTAAGGGTTATGGAGTATTTAAAGAAGATGTAGCTGAAGTAGTATCAGAAGCTCTAAGACCTATAAGAGAAAAATATGTTGACCTTCTTAATAACAAAGATTATTTAGAAAAAATATATAGTATGGGAGCAGAAAAAGCTGAAAAACAAGCTAGAAAAACTCTTAGAAAAGTTTATAAAAAAGTTGGATTTATAGAGAGAAGATATTAATTGCATTATTTATCTTTATTTGGTAAATAAATTTTAAAGTTACTAAAAAAGTATATGATAGGAAATAGAGTGTTTCAAAGTGAACTTTTGTTCATGAGGCACTCTTTTTGTATGAAATCAAATATATTTTCATCATTTCGACAATGAAAAAGAGGTTTATCTTTTGAGACAGCATCTTTTTGTAATAAAAAAAGATGAGCTTTTGCTCATCTCAAAGGGGTTAGATCATTCTTACTTTGGGGAAAGTAGAATAAAGGTAAAAGTTAACTGATGTTAACTTTGTCTTTTTTGCATATCACTACTGAGCATAAAAAAATCAGAAAACCATAGCCTTCTGAACTAACTTCGAACATACATCATATTTTATACCCAATATGTAATTTATGAGTTAATTTTAACTCTTATAATGAAAATTGTCAATAATATATCAAAAAAACATTTTTTAAATTTATATAATTAAATGAATTTATGTTTATATAGGTGATATGATACAATAATTATGGTATTTATTTTTATGAATTTAATTTATAATAAAAAATAATAAGTTTAAAGTGTGTAAAGATTTATTTTTAAGAGGGAAAATATGAAAACATCAATTTTAATAGCATTAATAGAAAAGACAAGCCTTATTGTGGTGATGTTTCTTCTGATAACAAAGCTAAAAACATTTAAGCAAATATTTCAAAAAGAAAAATATAGTTTTAATGATTTGGTATGTATAGCATTAGTTTTTACTTTTTTAGCCATATTTGGTACTTATAATGGTATAAATTATATGGGGTCAATAGTAAATACTAGGATAATATCTATAGTATCAGGAGGCGTTTTATTTGGACCAATGGTAGGTATCACAGCAGGCGTTCTTTCGGGGATTCATAGATACTTTATGGATATTGGAGGTATAACATCTGTTCCATGTCTTTTATCAAGTATACTAGCAGGTGTATTATCAGGATTTTTATATAAAAGGATACCAAAGCAACACAGGGTAATATGTGGTATATTGGTAGGCATGGTTTCTGAAAGTTTTACTATACTACTTATATATTTAATATCACATCCACATTCTTTAGCACTTCAAATAATTGGTGGAATATATTTACCTTTAATAGTTGGACAGATTGGAATAGGATTTGTTATATCCATAGTTGAAGGGATTGAAAAAGATAAAAAGGATATAGAAGCAAGAAATAAAGCAGAAATAAAAGCACTTCAAAGACAGATTAATCCGCATTTTATGTTTAATTCCTTAAACACAATAGCTTCATTTATAAGGTTTAGTCCAGATAAAGCCAGAGAACTAATAATAAATTTGTCAACTTATTTAAGGTATAATCTCGAATATAGTGATAATTTGATAGATATAAATAAAGAGATTGAGCAAGTTAAATCTTTTGTAGAGATAGAAAAGGCTAGATTTGGAGACTTACTAACTGTGTCTTATGATATAGACGATGTGAATATAAAGATTCCAAGCTTGATTATACAGCCATTAGTGGAAAATGCAATAATACATGGGATTTTAGAAAGTGGTAGAGCTGGTATAGTGAAAATATCTATAAAAAAGTTGCCATATTCATTAGAAAATACTGTAAGAATATCAATTGAGGATAATGGTGTAGGTATAAGTGATGAGATTATAAATAATGTATATCAAGATAATATGCCAGAAAATAAGATTGGACTTTATAATGTACATTTAAGACTCAAGTTGATGTACGGAAGTGGATTAAATATGAGAAGAATGGACAATGGAACTTTGATAGTATTTTATGTAAAGGAGTAGAATGATGAGAGCTATAATAGTGGAAGATGAGTTTCCAGCAAGAAAGGAATTGAGATATTTTATTGAAAATAAAAGTAACATTGAGGTAGTAAGTGAATTTACTAATGGTATAGAGGTGTTAGATTTTATTCAGGAAAATAAAATAGATGTAATTTTTTTAGATATAAGTATACCTCATCTTGATGGAATGTTACTTGCAAAAACATTAAATCAGTTTAAATCAAAACCAAAAATTGTTTTTATAACAGCGTATGAAAATTATGCAGTAGATGCTTTTTCTTTGGGTGTATTTGATTATATACTGAAGCCTTATTCTGAAGAGAGAATTATTTCTATGTTGAATAAATTAGAAAATAGTGAAACGAGTGATATTGAGCTATATAATGACAATAGTAATTTACATAAGGATAAAAAAGATGTAATAAATCAGAATATAGAAGAAATAACACATAAAATTAGCCTTTGGAAAGGTGATAAGTTGGTTGTAATAGATATTGATGATATATATTATTGTGAAGCTAATGAAAGACAGACATTTATATATACTGAAAAAGAAAAGTTTATATTAAAAGAAGGTATATCAGAAGTGGAAAATCTTATAAATGATAAAACATTTTTTAGAACACATAGGTCTTATATCGTGAATTTAAGCAAAGTAAAAGAAATTATACCATGGTTTAATAATACATACATATTGAAGTTAAAAAACAGTAATTATGAAGTAACTGTAAGTAGAAGTAAAATAAAAGAATTCAGGTTATTAATGCATATATAAAATCATTTCATGTACTTAAACATGCACTTGATGTAATTAACATTTATATTAGTACAAAAAAGTATTACCATTTGAACTGGAAATAGTTTTCTCAAACTTATAAAAATTTATAAAGCAATTATACAAAAAACTAAGGGGATGAATTTATGGTAAGTTTTTTAGGTTCAATAGTAGTACTTATAGTAGGTTATTTTATCTATGGCACTTTTGTAGAAAAGGTTTTTGGAATCAATGATAAAAATCAAACTCCAGCTATAGCTTGTAGAGATGGAGTGGACTATGTTCCAATGAAATGGAAAAGAATCTTTTTAATTCAATTTTTAAATATCGCAGGATTAGGTCCTATATTTGGAGCTATACAAGGTGCATTATTTGGACCGTCAGCATTTTTATGGATTGTATTTGGAACAATATTTGCAGGTGGAGTACATGATTTTACTTCAGGATATTTATCAATGAAGAACAAAGGTACATCTGCATCAGAGTTGGTAGGTCTTTATCTAGGAAATGGTGCAAAAATAGCAATGAGAATATTTAGTGTTATTCTTTTGGTATTAGTTGGAGTTGTATTTGTAACAGGTCCAGCAGGATTACTAAAAACATTGACAGGAGTAAACACACAAATATGGGTTGGAGTAATAATTCTTTATTATATAATGGCTACTGTTTTACCAATAGATAAGTTAATTGGTAAAATATATCCTTTATTTGGAGCTGCTTTATTAATTATGGCAGTTGGTGTAGCTGGAGGATTAATAATAAAGGGATATAATATACCAAATATAAATTTACAAAATATGAATCCAAATGGAACACCTTTGTTTCCATATTTATTTATAACAATAGCATGTGGAGCAATATCAGGTTTCCATGCAACACAATCACCACTTATGGCAAGATGTGTTGAAAAAGAGAGTGAAGCAAGACCAGTATTTTATGGTTCAATGGTTGCAGAAGGAATAATAGCTTTAGTTTGGGCAGCTGCAGCTATGTCATATTTCCATGGTATACCTCAGCTTAATGTAATATTTAATGATGGTGGAGCAGCAACTGTTGTAAATACAGTATCTGTTGGATTAATGGGACCTATTGGAGGAGCTTTGGCCATACTTGGTGTTGTAGCATGTCCTATAACTTCAGGGGATACAGCATTTAGAAGTGCTAGATTAACAATAGCTGATGCAATGAATTATAATCAAGATGCAGTTAAAAATAGATTTTTAATAGCTTTGCCATTATTTGCTGTGGGGGTTGCCCTTACATTTATAGATTTTAATATAATTTGGAGATATTTCTCTTGGGCAAATCAAACACTTGCTATGATAATGTTGTGGACTGGTTCTGCGTATTTGGTTAAAGCAAATAAAAATCATTACATAACTACATTGCCAGCACTTTTTATGACTGTAGTAACATTTAGTTATATAATGCAGGCAAAAGAAGGATTTAGACTTCCAGTTAATATATCTAATGGAATAGGTATTGTAGTTGCAATAATCCTTGGACTTTTATTTTTTAAAAAAGCTAAGGATATAAAAGAGCAAAATGCTCATAAATTAGCAAGTTAATGTAATTATTATCAAAAACTAAAAACATTATATTAAAAATATATTTAAAGAATTTGTAGGTGAATTTTAAGTTTACCTACAATTTTTTTTGAAAAAATCAAATCTTGTTTTTTATTGTATTTTTAATTTAGTTTTCCACATACTATTTTTATGATATAAATATTAAAATTAGAGGTGTTGAAAATGGATACTAAAAAATACAAAGATAAATTATTAAAAGAAAGAGAAAAGTTAACTAATTTAGTAGTAGATATGAAAGATAATACCTTGTTTGGAGACACTACTAAACATACTAGTGAAAAATATTCATCAGGAGAATTATCTAGTTATGATAATCATATCGGAGATATGGGAACAGATTTATATATGCAAAATATGCAAAATAGTTTAATAAATCATGAAGAAGGAAGACTATATCAAATAGATTCAGCATTATCTAAAATAGAAAATGGAACATATGGTTTTTGTGATTTATGTCACAATCAAATAGATTTAGAAAGATTAGATATATTACCTGATACAAATTTATGTAACAATTGTGCAAAAAAAGAAAATGATTTATTAGGTGATGCAATGCAAAATCCTGATGTAGAAGATTCTAATTTTTATTCAGAAGACCTAACAAATTTAACTGATTTAAATAAGAATGGAACATTGAGAGATTAGAAGCCTGACATCATATATTGTTAGAATGAATTAGAAAAGAGGTAATGACATGAAGAAAGCAATATGGGGTATATGTATATGTTTATTATCCATAGTAGGTGTATATACATATAACCATAATACACATAATCAAAGTAGTTCAAAAGAAACCTATAGTTTAAATGACAATATAAAAGACGATTATGAAGATGTAATAATCAAGAAAGGAAATGAGGATGAAAAGATTCTAGCATTGACTTTCGATGATGGTCCAGATGAGGATTTTACACCACAAGTACTTGATATATTAAAGAAAAATGATGTAAAAGCAACTTTTTTTGTAGTTGGAGAAAAAGTAGATTGTAACAAAGATTTATTAAAAAGACAGTATGATGAAGGTCATGAGATAGGGAATCATACATTTACACATATAAATGTTGCAAAAAATAGTTATGGTAAGGTAGAAAAAGAAATAACAGATACACAAAATATTGTAAAAAATATAATAGGGGTAGAACCCAAAATATTTAGACCTCCATATAGAGCCATGAGTAAAAGTGTATGTGATATTATAGTTTCTAAAGGTATGAATATAATTCTTTGGTCAAACTTAGACCCTAGAGATTGGTCCAATCCTGGAGTGGATACAATTATAAATACTATTCTCACAAAAGTACAAAATGGAAATATAATACTTTTACATGATTATAATAATAAAAGAAACAACAAGTCACAAACCATACAAGCTTTAGAAGTAGTGCTTCCTAAATTAAAAGAGAGAGGATATAAATTCGTAACAGTATCTGAACTTATACAACATTTAGATAAAAATAAGCAAGTACAAAAATAAAAAATATTTGTTTAAAGATTAATGATGTTTGTAAATTTAAAATACAAGCATCATTAATCTTTAAGCTATAAAATATACAAAAAGTATTGAGTGGTATAGTACTTTTAAATTTTTTATACATAATAATATGATTTTAAATGTGTAATAATTTATAATATAGAAAGGGTAATATTATTTTAGATTTTGTGCCAGTTTTATTAAAAAATACAGTAACTAACAGTTTTAATAAAGTTGCTCTTTATAGTATTTTTTTTGTATAATGGTAATAGTGAATTTTGAGCAAAATTGATTTTTAAATAATTTATAGGGGGAAAAATCATTGTTATATGTGTTAATAATAATTCTGCTTATAGGATTAGATCAACTGTCTAAGATATGGGTGTTAAATAATTTGGTGAATGTATCAACAATACCAATAATAAAGAATGTATTTCATCTAACTTATGTTGAAAATAGAGGGGCAGCATTTGGACTATTACAAAATAATCAATGGATATTTATAATAGTTGCATTACTTGCAACTGTATTTGGACTATACTATCTCAATACAAGAAAAGTACATACATCTGGGAAGTTGGGAATTATATTAATCATTTCTGGTGCATTAGGAAATCTAATTGACAGGGTTAGATTAGGATTTGTAGTAGATTATTTTGATTTTAGAATTATATGGGAGTATGTATTTAATGTAGCTGATGTATTTGTAGTTTTAGGAACTGTATTTTTATGTATATATGTTTTATTTTTTGAAAGTAAAAGTAGGTGATTTGATGGATGAGATAAGAGATTTTTTGGTGCTTGAAGAGGAAGAAGATGTTAGACTTGATGTTTATCTAGCAGAACAATTAGGTGATATGTCAAGAAGCTATATACAAAAAATTATAAAAGATGGTAAAGTAAAAGTTAATAATAAAGTAGAAAAAGCAAAATATTTAGTTAAAGAAGAGGATAAAATTATTATAGAGATACCAGAGCCTAAAGTTTTGGAGGTTGTAGCTCAAGATATACCTATAAATATCGTATATGAAGATAATGATGTCTTAATAATAAATAAACCTCAGGATATGGTTGTTCATCCTGCTCCTGGAAATTATGAAAATACATTGGTAAATGGAATTTTATATCATTGTAAAGATAAATTATCATCAATAAATGGAGTTATTAGACCTGGTATAGTTCATAGAATAGACAAAGATACTTCTGGTCTTCTTATGATAGCTAAGAATAATTATGCACATAATTTTCTAGCAGAACAATTAAAAGAACATACTATAACTAGGGAATATGAATTTATATGCTATGGTGTGGTTAAAGAAGATAAAATAACTGTGGACAAACCTATAGGAAGAAATCCTAAGGATAGGTTAAAAATGGCTGTAGTCAAAGACGGGAAAAATGCAATCACTCATTTTGAAGTGGTAGAAAGATTTGATAAATTCACTCATATGAAAGCTAGGCTTGAAACTGGTAGAACTCATCAAATAAGAGTTCATGCTTTGTCCATAAATCACCCGCTTTTAGGTGATATTGTATATGGACCTAAAGAAAATAAGTTTAAATTAAAGGGACAAACCTTGCATGCTAAGAAATTGGGATTTATACATCCTACTACTAAGGAATATATTGAATTTGATTCAGAGTTACCAGATTATTTTAAGGAAGTTATTAGAAAAATCAAATAAAAATTTGCATAATATTATAAACCTTTGTTTAGTTTTATATAAGTGATAAATTTAGTGGAATTTAGCTAAAATGTTTTATATTAAAGTATTTTGATTAAAAAAGCTTGAAAAATTTGAAATATAAATATATAATTTGAGTTAATGGAGTATAAAAATTATCTTTAAACGATACAGAGATATCGTAAGACAATTGCTGAATTAGACTATATATTTTTTATATAAAAGCTTCTTGTCTTGTGATGAGGAGTTTTTTGTTGTTTAAATTGAAAATTTTAATAAAAGTGAAGTTATAAAAATTTAAAAGAGAGGAGTAGATTTGTCAAAATAAAATATAGTATATTTTTTTGGCAATAGTTATGATATGGTAGAAAAAGCTCAATTAATGGATGAAAAGGCGATAGCAAGAGCAATTACTAGGATAAGTCATGAGATAATTGAAAGAAATAAAGGCGTAGAAGACCTAGTATTAGTTGGAATAAAGACTAGAGGTGTACCAATTGCAAATAGAATTTCTAAAAGAATAGAACAAATAGAAGGAACAAAAGTAGACACTGGAGATATTGATATAACACTTTATAGAGATGACTTAGAAAAAATTAATGTTGAACCAGTAGTCAAGGGAACATATTTAGACTTTAATGTAGATGATAAAACAGTAGTTTTAGTTGATGATGTGTTATATACAGGAAGAACTGTAAGAGCAGCACTTGATGCTATTATTGATATAGGAAGACCTAAATCAATACAATTAGCAGTATTAGTGGATAGAGGGCATAGAGAGCTACCTATAAGAGCAGATTATGTAGGAAAAAATGTACCTACTTCTAGACATGAAATTATATCTGTTAGTTTATTAGAAATTGATGGAGAAGATTCAGTTACAATCAAAGAATAATTATTTTTAAATATTATATAAAAGCTTAGCATTGAATAGTCAGGGGGAGGATAAAGCTTACATAGATTGCACAAAATAAATATTATAATTTTATGGATGTGTATTTTAGTATAGTCTTTATTCTCCTTTATTTGAATTTTAATGTCGTAAAATGTAAAAAAACAATGAAATTTATAATGAGTTTAAAAAGTAGAATCTAGGGGATGATAATTAATTAAAAGATATTAATTAAATAGAGGATTTATTTATATATAATAATTTTGGAGGTTTTTATGAAAAAAACGATAATGTCTTTACAACATCTATTAGCCATGTTCGGAGCGACAGTATTAGTTCCCATTTTGACAGGCTTTAATCCGTCAGTTGCAATTTTCTGTGCTGGTGTTGGTACATTGATATTTCATTTTTGTACAGAAGGAAAAGTACCTGCCTTTTTAGGTTCAAGTTTCGCATTTATACCAGTTATACTAGCAGCTAAAGAGGCGTATGGAGGAGATTTAGCATATGCTCAAGGTGGTATAATAGTAGCAGGATTAATTTATATTATAATGTCGATTATAGTAAAAGTAGTTGGAGTAAATAAAATTAAACTGTATTTTCCAGCACAAGTTACAGGAGCTATGATAGTAGTTATAGGTTTGAATTTATTACCAACAGCTTTTAGTATGGCTTCAGCAAATTTTGTAATAGCATTTATAACTTTAGCAATAGCAATTTTAACTAATAAATTTGGTAGAGGATTTATAAAACAATTAGGAATATTAATAGCTGTTTTTTCTGGGTATATAATCTGTTTGATATTAGGATTAGTAGATATAACTACAATTACAGAAGCAAGTTTATTTGCAATACCTAACTTTACAGTTCCTAAATTTAGTTTAGGAGCAATTGTGATTATATCTCCAGTTGTGTTAGCTGTATTTATGGAACATATAGGAGATATGACTACTAATGGTGCTGTAGTAGGTAAAAACTTTATAGAAAATCCAGGGTTAAATAGAACCTTACTTGGAGATGGATTTGCAACTATAGTTGCAGGTTGCTTAGGTGGACCAGCTAATACAACTTATGGAGAAAATACAGCAGTACTTGCTATAACTAAAAACTATGACCCTTCAATACTTAGACGTACAGCAGTGTTTGCTATATTACTTGCATGTGTAGGTAAGTTTGGGGGATTCCTTCAAAGTATACCAGGTTCAGTTATGGGTGGAATTAGTATAATGTTATTTTCAATGATAACTTATGTAGGATTAAAGACTATAAGAGATAGTTCTTGTGTAGAAAGTAAGATAAATATATTAATAATAGCAGTTATATTGCTAATAGGTCTAGGAACAACGTATATGTCTAATAAAGGTATTTCTATTGGAATTCCTATAACAAGTACAGTAAAGATAACAGGTCTTAGTTTAGCTGCAATTGTTGGAATTGTATTAAATAGAATTTTAAATAATCAAGATTTTAAAGTTGAAGAATAATAAATGCTATCTTGTATAATTTTAAATAATTAATTTTCTATAGACATTTGTAATTAATGTTGATATAATGATTAAAAATAAATGAAAGAAAGGGCAAGGTAACTGGGACAATGAGAATATAATCTATTTTTTATAATTTAAAGTATTGTAATTTTTGAAAAGCCTATTTTGGTGGCTTTATTTGCGATGCTTAAATTAAGGAGAGTAGATTATAGTCTATACGTTTATTTGTTATGCCTATTTATATAAATCTCTCCTTATATTTAAGTGTATTAAGGAGGGATTTTTTAATGCTGTTAGTAAAAGTAGATAGTTTAAAGAAATATTATGCTGATAAATTAATTTTAGATATAGATAAGTTTGAAGTGTCAGAAAATGACAAAATAGGTCTAGTTGGTTCAAATGGTCAAGGAAAAACAACATTATTAAAGTCAATATTAGGTGAAATAGAAATTGATGAAGGATATGTTTATCTTACAGATAGCTATTCTTATATAAGTCAAAGTGAAAATAATATTGAAACATGTAGTAATAGTAAAGAAAAGAGTCTTTTAAATGCTCCAGATAGATTTGAAGAGTATTTATCAGGAGGAGAAAAAGTTAAGCTAAAGATAGCAGATGCACTGAGTGATAAGAAAAATATAATAATAGCTGATGAGCCAACTTCAAATTTAGATAAAAAAAGTATTGGGATTTTAGAAGACATGTTTAAAAGGCATAAGGGAGCCTTATTATTAATATCTCATGATAGACGTTTTCTAGACGAGTTATGTACAACTATATTAGAGCTAGAGGATGGAAAATTAAAAGCTTACAAAGGTAATTACACTGATTATTTAATGCAAAAAGATGAAGAAATAAAAAGAGCTGATTTTGAATATCAGGAATATATTAAAGAGAAAAAAAGGCTTGAAAAAGCTCTTTTGTATAAAAAAGCTTTAAGTGATGGTGTAAGAAAAACTCCAAAACGAATGGGTAATTCAGAAGCTAGGTTACACAAAATGGGTGGGCAGACTAATAAGAAAAAATTAGACTCAAATGTAAAGGCTATAAAAAGTAGAATTGATAAACTTGAGGTAAAGAATAAACCTAAAGCTTCTACAGAAATGAAGATTAAGATTCAAGAGGGTATGGAGATAATTAGTAAAAATCTAATAGAGATAAAGGATATGACTCTAAAGCTAGGGAATAAACTCCTGTTAGATAATGTTTCTTTTAAAATAAAAAGAGGCAAAAAGATAGCATTATTAGGTGATAATGGGTGTGGAAAAAGTACTTTGATAAAAGAAATATTGACCAATAAAAATGACCATATAAAAATAAATAACAAGGTGAAAGTAGGGTATTTTGACCAACATCAAAGTTTATTAGATGAGGAAAAGAGTGTTCTATATAATACTAAAGTAAATAGTTCATTTGATGAATATTTTATAAGGATAAACTTAAACCTATTTGGATTTAAAGGTGATGATGTCTACAAAAATGTAAAAGTACTCAGTGGAGGAGAAAAGGTAAAAATAGCACTATGTAAAATAATATTGGAAGATAATAATTTTTTAGTATTTGATGAGCCAACAAATTATTTGGATATAAAATCTATGGAGGCACTAGAAAAGGCAATGATAAACACTGATAAAACTATGCTTATAGTATCTCATGATAGAGTATTTGTATCACATATTTGTAACTATATTATAGACATAAAAGATTATAAAATAAGGGAGTTTGATTGTAATTATGATGACTATATAATTAACAGAAATAAAAAAACTCATAGTAGAGAAAGTCAAGCTAAAAAAGAAAATCTTTTAGTATTAGAAAATAGACTTACAAATGTTATATCTATGTTGTCTATAGAAAAGGATAATCTAAAAAAAGAACATTATGAATCAGAATACAATGAGTTACTAAAACAAATTAGCAGATTAAAAAATAGCTTTTAATATTAATTTTCTAATTATATTTGTCTAGAAGATTAAAGATACTCGTTATGAATATAAATGCAGTTATCAAAACATAAAAATAGTTTATTAGAAAATTAAAAGTGAGTTAAATAGAAAATGGTATTCTTATTGTATTTTATAAGAATACCACTTTTTTCATTTAGTATGGTAATATATGTTTATCTAGTATTAATTTTTGTATTTAGTGCAGAGATTATTCAGATTTAACTTTAAGTTTAGCTACTGTTTCTTCTTCAGGAGTAACATAAATAGTACTGTTAGTCTCATAAATAACCATACCTGGCTTAGAACCACTAGGTTTTTTTACGTTTTTTCTCTTAGTATAGTCTACAGGCACCTGAGAAGAAAGCTTTGACTTACTAAAAAATGCTGCCAGCATGGCTCCTTCAAATATAGTATTATCAGGTACTTCCTTACCAGCACACTTTATTATTACATGAGAACCAGGAATATTCTTTGTATGCATCCACAAATCGTCGTTATCAGCAAGTCTTAGTGTAAGATAGTCGTTCTGCTTATTATTTTTACCAACTAATATTTTAAACCCATCAGAAGATATAAATTCATGAGGTTTTGTAGAAGGGATAGTATCCTTTTTGCTGTTTTTCTTTTGAGTCTTGATATATCCAACCTTAGCAAGTTCCTCTTTTATGTCTTGTAATTCAGCCAAATTTTCACAATTTTCAATACTTAAAATTATATTTTCCAAGTAATCTATTTCTTCTTTATTTAATGAAATTTGATGAGATATTTCAACTTTAGCATGTTTCATTTTGTTGTACTTTTTAAAATATTTCTGAGCATTTTCAGATGGTGTCAAGTTTTTATTTAATTCTATTGTTATATCTTTACAATTTTCATCATAGAAATTGGCAACTTTAATGCTTTCCATACCTTTCTCTACCATATATATATAAGATGTAATTAGTTCGCCTTTTACTTTATAAATATCTGCATTTTCAGATTCTAACAATTCTTCTTCTTGCTTTCTAAGTTTGTTATAAAGTCTATCAAGTTTAACAGATATACTTTTCTTTAAATCAGAGGAGCGTTGATTAATTCTATCTTTAATATCTTTAGTTCTGTAGAAATCTTCCAGTATATTAGACATACTTTCCTTATTAATGTATGATAAATTATTGAATAGTGTAAGAGTGACACAACTGAAATCAACTACTTTATCTAATTTTTTATCTATAACAATACAAGGTGAAAATTTATTAGAGTTTATATCACTAAATAAATTGCAAAATTCTTTGTATAAAGAATTAAATTGATGACTAGATATATCTTTTATACTAGTGTTTTGATTTATATCTGCCCTGTAGCAAATTTCTTTAGCAATGGTAGGACTTATGCCTAGAAATTTAGAATATATAGACTTAAAAACAGAACCTTCAAATTCGTTAAGCCTTGTAATAAATAAATCCTTAGATATATCATCAAGAGGATTAAGTTTATCTTGCTTTGGTGGTAATGAGTAGATATGTCCAGGTAAAACTTGACGAACTCTACTTATACTAAAAGGCACTCTTTTTATAGAATCTATAATTTTATTGTCTTCACCATGAGTTACTATTATATTGCTGTGTCTTCCCATAATTTCAATCATAATATTCTTAATTGTCTTTTCTTTTAATTCATCTAAAGACTCAATGCTGATTTTTATTATTCTTTCAAAACCAATTTGAGAGATTTCTATAATATTTCCTCCTTGTATATACTTTCTAAGTAACATACAAAACATAGGTGCTTTTAGGGGGTTTTCTTTTTTATAATTACTTGTTAGATAAACCCTAGGATTTGAAGCACTTGCACTTAAAACCAATCTAAAATTTTCTTTATTATTTCTTATATTAAAAATTACCTCATCATCTTCAGGTTGATGAATCTTATCTATTTTTCCACCTGTAAGCTTTGATGATAATTCATCTACTATTGAATGTATAACTAATCCATCTAATGCCATATATAGCACCCCTTTCTTTGACTAAAATAAGTCAGTAAATTAATTATACACATAATATATGCTCTATGACTAGGGGGAATTTAAACAACATGGATTAATATATTATACTTACATGATATACTCACAGAAGGCTAGTCAGTATATTTTAAAACTTAATAATTTAAATTTGCTTAAATATAAAACAAATATAGTATAATTATTATGTAAAGAGTAACTTAATAAAAATATAAACTCTACAAAAATAAATAAATTTTAAAAGTGTATAGTCTATAAATATGAAAGAAGGTTGAAAAAATGAAATTTATTGATTTAAGAAGTGATACTGTTACTATGCCTACTGATGAAATGAGAGAAGCTATGGCAAAGGCTCCTGTTGGAGATTCAATCTTTAGAGATGACCCTACTGTAAATAAACTTGAAGAATTAGCAGCAGCTAAAGTTGGAAAAGAAGATGCAATTTTTCTTCCAAGTGGGACTTTTGGAAATCAGTTAGCTTTATTTACTCACTGTCTAAGAGGTCAAGAAATCATTATTGGTAAAGGTTATCACATTGTAACTCATGAGGTTGGAGCACCTGCTGTAATAGCTGGAGTTCAACTTAGAACTATAGATGAAGATGAAAATGGAGCACTTAATCCTGAACTTGTTGAAAAGGCAATTAGAAGAGATGACATACATGAACCACAGACAGGTCTTATATGTGTAGAAAATGCATATTCAGGTGGAACTGTTGTGAGTCTTGATAATTTAAGAGAAATTAAAAAAATAGCTGAGAAGCATAACTTACCAGTACATCTGGATGGAGCAAGATTATTCAATGCAGCATTAACTTTAGGTGTAGAAGCTAAAGAAATAGCAAAGTGTTGTGATAGTGTTATGTTCTGTGTATCAAAAGGTTTAGCTGCACCAATGGGGTCTATACTTGCTGGAAGTAAAGAATTTATAGCAAAAGCTAGAAGAAAGCAAAAAGTTATGGGTGGGGGAATGAGACAAGTTGGTATAGTTGCAGCTGCTGGTATAATCGCTATTGAAAAAATGACACTAAGATTAAATGAAGACCATGAAAATGCAAAATATTTAGCTTGTGAGTTAGATAAAATTGAAGGTATTGAAGTAAATAACACTAACCCAGACTTAAGTATGGTCTTCTTTAAAATGAATGAAGATGTCATAAAAGAAGATGTTTTGATAAAAGAGTTTTTTGAAAGAAATATAAAAATTAATAAAATGGAAAATGGGGAGTACAGATTTGTAACTCATGTAGATATTACTAGAGAAGATTTAGATTATGTTTTAAAAACACTTAAAGAGTTAATAGCTGTATGTTAATATGTATGTATTAAAGAAGAATTAAATCTAGCATGTTGAGTATTTTATTTTAAAAATTCATATACAGTTTAAACGAACTATACATAAAATTCATATGGAAATATTATGATATAAACATAGAAAGAACTAGCTTAAAACATAATATAATTACCCTAATTGTAATGGCAACTCTCCCTCACATCCTCAAATTATAGTTGTCATTACAAAACTTTTCCCATAAATTATAAGTTTATGGGAATTTTTTTATGTTATAATAGTTTAAGCGTTAATTTACGAAGGAGCGATACTTATGAAATTTTGGAAACTACATGGAATAGGGAATGATTTTATTGCAATAGATGGAAGATTCGACCATATAAATCCATCAAATTATACTATTTTAGCAAAAAAAGTATGTCATAGAAGATTTTCTGTAGGGGCGGATGGCTTGTTAGTTGTGAAAGATTCAAAAGTTGCAGATGTAGAAATGGTATATTACAATTCTGATGGCTCAAGAGCAGCAATGTGTGGAAATGGTCTTAGATGTTTTTGTAAATTTGTTTATGATAATGGTATAGTTAAAAAAGAAAATTTTACAGTAGATACATTAGATGGTGTAAAAGATATAAAAATAAATCTTATTAATGGAGAAATAAACTCCATAAGAGTCAATATGGGAGAAGGAAGTTTTATAGCTAAAGATGTCCCTGTATCTACAGATAAAGAACGTTTTGTGCAAGAAAGTATAAAAGTTTTAGATAGGGAATTTAAGGTTACTTCTATGTTGATGGGAGTTCCTCATACAGTAGTTATAGTAGATGAGTTAGATGTAGATGATGTTTGTAAGTATGGAAAAGAGATTGAAAATAATAAAATATTTTCTAAAAAAACGAATGTAAATTTTGTAAAGGTAGAAGATAAGTATAATATACATGTTTACACATGGGAAAGAGGTTGCGGATATACTTTAGGTTGTGGTACTGGTATGACTGCATCAGCAATAATATGTAATTTGCTTAACATGGTAGAAAGTAGTGTAAATGTAACTTCTCAAGGTGGAACAGTTAAAATAGATATAGGAGATTTCTATTATATGACAGGTCCAGCAGTAAAAATATGTGAAGGTGTTTTGGAGGTTTAATTAATGGCTATAAGTATGACTGGTTTTGGAAGAGGAGAATACAAAGATGATAATTATTACTTTTTAGTAGAGTGTAAAACAATAAATCATAAGTATTCAGATATAAACATACGTTTTCCAAGAAAAATTTCATTTTTAGAGGATAAGGTTAGAAATTTAGTAAAAAATTATGTAAAAAGAGGAAGAGTAGATTTATACATAAAATTTGACTTATTAGGTAAAGAAGATGTAAACTTAAACTTTGATGAGGGATTAGCATCTCAATATATAGATATACTAAAAGAAATAAAAAATAAATTTGACATTATAGATGATATTAGTGTTATGAATGTTGCAAAGTTTCCTGATATTGTGAAAATAGAAGAAAAAGAAGAAGATGAAGATTTATTATGGTCAATGTTGAATCAAGCAGTTGAAGATGCATTAATCAAATTAAAAGAAATGAGAAGTGAAGAAGGTAAAAAATTAGCTGAAGATATTACCATGAGATGTGATTTATTAAAAAATCACATAGAAGAAATTGAAAAATATTCAAGTAGTGTTGTAGAAGATTATAGAGAAAAATTGAATTTGAGAATAAGTGAATTGTTGGATGACCCTAGTATAATAGATGAGAATAGATTAGCACAAGAAGTTGCAATATATGCAGATAAAAGCAGTATAACAGAAGAAATAGTTAGATTTAAAAGTCATATAGGTCAACTTAAAAATACTATATTTAAAGACGACTCTATAGGTAGAAAAATAGATTTCTTGATACAAGAGATGAATAGAGAAACTAACACTATAGGTTCGAAGTCATCTGACATAAATATAACTAATTTAGTAGTGGAAGTAAAAAGCGAATTAGAAAAAATAAGAGAACAAATACAAAATATAGAGTAAGAATACAATATTAGAAGGGGAATGCTTAAATGTTTGCGAAAAAAGGATTATTGCTAGTTGTATCAGGACCATCAGGTGCAGGAAAAGGTACTATTTGCAAAGAACTACTTAAAGAAAATGATACAATAAAACTTTCTGTATCAGCTACTACAAGAAAACCAAGAACTGGAGAAGTTGATGGAGTAAATTATTTCTTCATAAGCAAGGAAAAGTTTGAAGAAATGATAAAAAAAGGTGAGTTTTTGGAGTATGCTCAAATTTATGATAATTTTTATGGGACTCCAAAAGCAGCAATAATGGAATGTTTAGAAAGAGGACAGGATGTACTATTAGAAATTGAAATGCAAGGAGCAAAACAAATAAAAGAAGTTTGTCCAGAGGGAGTATTTATATTTGTACTACCACCATCACTTAAAGAATTAAAAAATAGAATTGTTGGAAGAGGTACAGAAACAGAAGCTGAAATAGAGAAGAGATTTAGTTGTGCATATGAAGAAATTAAAATGATTAAGGATTATGATTATTTTATATTTAATGAAGATGTAAAAACATCTGCTAAAGAAATAGAAGGTATAATATCATCTGAAAAGAATAAAGTTAGCAGATATAAAAATATTATAATAGAGAAATTCAAGGAGGAATTATAATTATGTTAAAACCATCTATCAATGAGGTACTAGAAAAAATAGACAACAGATACTATTTAGTAGGAACTGTTTCAAAGAGAGCAAGAAAATTAATTGATGGAGAAGAACCATATGTTTCAAATAAAGCTAAGGAAAAACCTGTATGTGTAGCAACTAAAGAAGTTGCAAGTGGAAAAATAACATATAGATTATTGACAGAGGAAGAAATAGAAATCGAAGAAGCTAGACACCATGCTGAGCAACACCAACAAATTTCAGAAGAGGAGTAAGGTCATGCTAAAAGATAAAACTGTTGTAATTGGTATAAGCGGTGGAATAGCTGCATATAAGGCTTGTGATGTTGTAAGTAAGTTAAAAAAACTAAATGCAAATATCCATGTTATAATGACAAAGTCAGCAACAGAATTTGTTAAACCACTTACATTTCAATCACTGAGTCAAAATTATGTAGTAGAAGATATGTTTGAAGAACCAAAAACTTGGGAAGTTGAGCATATATCATTAGCAAAAAAAGCAGATTTATTCTTAATAGTGCCAGCAAGTGCAAATGTTATAGGAAAGATTGCAAATGGTATAGCTGACGATATGTTAACAACTACTGTTATGGCAACCAAAGCACAGGTTCTGATGGCACCAGCTATGAATACTAATATGTATGAAAATCCAATTGTACAAAAAAATATACAAACTTTAAAGAGCTTTGGATATAAATTTATTGAACCAGAAAGTGGAAGACTTGCATGTGGAGATATTGGAGCAGGTAAACTAGCTAATCCAGATGTAATAGTGGAGGAAGTTTTAGCTAATCTTACTAAAGAGCAAGATTTAAAAGGTCAAAGTATAATAGTTACAGCTGGCCCAACTGTAGAAAGTATAGACCCAGTAAGATATCTAACTAATAGGTCTTCTGGAAAAATGGGATATTCTATAGCAAGAGAAGCTATATCTAGAGGTGCTGATGTAACATTAATATCAGGTCCTACAAATCTTTCTATTCCACAAAACCTTAAAAAGTTTGTTCAAATAGAGTCAGCACAAGATTTATATGAAGCAGTAGTATCAAATTTAAGTGAAAATAAAATAGTAATTCAAAGTGCAGCAGTTGCAGATTATAAACCAAAAACTTATTCTGACAAGAAAATTAAAAAGAAGAATGATGATTTATCAATAGAACTAAGTAGGAATTATGATATTGCTTATGAAATAGGAAAAATAAAAGAAGATAAGATATTAGTAGGATTTGCAGCTGAAACTAATGACCTTATAGAACATGCCAAAGGAAAAATAGAAAAGAAAAATCTAGATTTTATTGTGGCAAATGATTTAACCAAAGAGGGTGCTGGTTTTAGAGCTGATACTAATATTGTAAAAATAATAGATGTAGAAGGAAATATTACTGAGTATCCTAAAATGAAAAAAGAAGAAGTAGCCAATGTTATTTTAGATAAAATTAAAGCATTGCTTGAGAAATAAGACCTTTTTTAAATATGATATTTGTGTATTTTATCACAGCTAAAGTGGCTGAAAGCTGCAATTTAATTTTAGCGAGTAAAAACTCGCAAATGTCAGTTAAATTGTAGTTTTCAGCATTTATTTTGTCATAAAGTATAAAATATAACTAATAGTTAATTATTAAAATAGAGTTAATATTAATAACTTGAAATTGTTTATATATTAGAATATGAACAGTAGATTAAATTTAAGTAGAGGTTTTACAATGAAAAAATATGCAAAGGTAATAGTTAGAAGTAATACTATATACACAGATAATTTATTTACATATCAAATTCCTGTATTTTTATCTGAGGTCATAAAAATTGGACACAGAATATTAGTACCATTTGGAAAAGGTAATAAACCAACAGAAGCCTTTGTATTTCAACTTACAGATAGCTTAGATGAAAAAATAAAAATAAAAGAAATTATTGATATATTAGATGAAAATCCAATATTTAGAAAAGAAGACTTAGAATTGGTTTATTGGATGAAAAATAGATATTTGTGTACTTATATAGAATGTATAAATTTGATATATCCAAAAGGATATAAATTAAATAATTATAAAGTAGTCTTATTAGGTGAAAATTTAAGTGGATTAAATGATACTGAATTAAAGAAAAAAATATCAACTTTAAGTGATAAAAATAGAGAAATAGTAGAGAAAGTAATTGATAATAAAGGTAAAATTAAGGTTGATAAGTTAAAATATATACCAAACCTAAATAGTTCTTTATACGCAATGAATAAAAATGGAATTATAAAATTATGTTGGGAATACAAAAATCACAAAAATGAGAAGAAAGTATGTTATATATCTTTGAGTTTGGAAAGTGATAAAATTGACGATTATATAGAACAAAATAAAATAAATGTAGGAAGTAAACAAAAACAGATATTAAGTTTTCTTAAAAATAATGAAAATGTAGAGATAAATGATTTATTGGATTTATTAAATGCTTCAAAACAAAGTATAAATTCTTTAAATAAGAAAAAGTTGATAACTCTAGAATTTAAGGATTATTATAGAGAACCAAAAAGTATTTACAAATCCATATCAAAAAGTATAAAATTAAACAATGAGCAACAACAAGCGGTTGATGAGATAAAGTCGAATATGTTTATGGATAATAAAAAACCATACTTAATTCATGGAGTAACTGGAAGTGGAAAAACTGAAGTTTATATGGAAATAATAGAGTTTGCTTTAAGTCAAGGTTTAGATAGTATATTCTTAGTACCTGAGATAGCATTAACTCCTCAAACAATAGATAGGTTAAAGAGTAGGTTTGGAGATTTAGTTGGAGTGTTTCACAGTAAACTATCTGAAGGAGAAAAACATGATGTTTATAAGGCTGTCAAAGCAGGGAAAGTAAGAGTTTTAATTGGAGCTAGGTCGGCTCTATTTGCACCTTTTAATTCTTTAGGATTGATAATAATTGATGAATTTCATGAGTCATCATATAAGTCTGAGAAGAATCCAAAATTTAATGCTATAGAAGTGGCTAGATTTATGGCATTAAAAAATAATTTAACTCTTATTTTAGGTTCAGCAACACCTTCAATTGAAGAGTATTATAGGGCAAAATCAGGTGAATACAAACTTATAAATATAAAGAGGAGAGCAAATGATAAACCTCTTCCAAATATTGAAGTGGTAGACATGAAAGATGAACTAGATAAAGGCAATAAAAGTATATTTAGTCTGAAACTCCAAAAAGAAATAAGTTGTGCGATTGAAGAAAATAGTCAAGTAATACTTTTTTTAAATAGAAGAGGTTATGCAAATTTTGTATCTTGCAGAAAGTGTGGATATGTGTTCCAATGTGAAAATTGTGATATATCTTTAACTTATCATAAGAAAAGTAATACTGGAAGATGCCACTATTGTGGATATGAGAAAGAAATTCCAAAAGAGTGTCCTGAATGTAAAAGTAATTATGTTAAACCATTTGGAGTTGGAACTCAAAAAATTGAGGAGGAATTAAAATATATTTTTCCAGATATAAAAACTTTGAGAATGGATAAGGATACAACTTCAAAAAAAGGTGCTTTAGATGAGATACTAAATAAATTCAAAGATAAAGAAGCTAATGTACTGATTGGAACACAGATGTTAAGTAAAGGGCTGGATTTTGAGAATGTAACTTTAGTAGGTATTTTATCTGCAGATATGATACTAAATTTTCCAGATTTTAAAAGTTTTGAAACTACATTTCAATTGATAACTCAAGTTTCTGGAAGAGCAGGGAGAGCAGATAAAGAAGGAAAAGTAGTGCTTCAAACCTATGATACTGAACACTATGCTATTAAGCATGCTATTGAATATGATTATGAAGGTTTTTATGAGGATGAGATAAAAATAAGAAAAGCGTTTGGATATTCTCCTTTTAATAACATGTTGAGTGTAGTTGTTAGTGGTGAAGATGAGAGATTAGTGGTAAAAAATATAAAAAATATGCATGCATCATTGATTTTTTTATTAGAAAAAAGGGGTATAAATGATTTAGGATTTATATTAGGACCAAACCCATGTTCAATATCAAAAATAAATCAAAATTATAGATGGCAGATACTCTTTAAAGATGAAAATATTGAAATTAATCTGTTAAAGGGTATAATAAAATATATATGTATAACAAAACGAGATTTGATATTTCATAAGAATATCAATGTATCTATAGATATTAATCCAAATAGTGTATTATAAATTTAGGAGGAAGTACAATGGCTTTAAGACAAATAGTTCAAATAGGAGAACCAGTATTAAGAAAGAAATCAAAAAAGGTTGAAAAAATTGATGAAAAGATAATACAATTATTAGATGATATGGCAGAAACTATGTATGATGCAGAAGGTGTCGGATTAGCTGCACCTCAAGTTGGAATTTTAAAAAGAGTAGTAGTAATAGATGTTGGAGAAGAGCTTATAGAACTTATAAATCCTGAAATAATAGAAATATCTGGAGAGCAAATAGATGAAGAAGGGTGTTTAAGTGTTGTTGGAGAAGCTGGAGAGGTTAGAAGACCAAATTATGTAAAAGTTAGAGCTTTAAATAGAAATGGTGAAACAGTAGAGTTAGAAGGAGAAGAACTTTTAGCTAGAGCATTTTGTCATGAAATAGACCACTTAGATGGAATTCTATTTGTTGATAAAATAGAAAAGTAGTAGGAGTTGATTTGATGAAAATAGTATTTATGGGAACTCCAGATATAGCAGTTCCTTGTTTACAAAAAATAATAGATGAGAAGTATGAAATATTAGGTGTTGTAACTCAACCAGATAAACCAAAAGGAAGAGGTAAAAAACTGGGTATGAGCCCAGTAAAAGAACTTGCAATTGGAAATAATATACCTGTATATCAACCAATCAAGGCTAGAGATAAAGAATTTATAGATACAATGAAATCTTTAAATCCAGATGTAATAGTGGTTGTAGCTTTTGGGCAGATACTTCCAAAAGAAATATTAGAAATTCCTAGACTTGGATGTATAAATGTTCATGTTTCTTTACTTCCAAAATATAGAGGTGCGGCACCTATAAATTGGGTAATAATAAATGGTGAAGAAAAGACTGGTGTTACAACTATGTACATGGATGAAGGTCTGGATACTGGAGATATGATACTAAAGACAGAAGTAAATCTTGATGAAAATATAACAGCAGGAGAACTTCATGATAAAATGATGAATATAGGAGCAGAAACTTTAAAAGAAACATTAAAGTTAATTGAAGAAGGAACTGCTCCAAGAGAAGTACAAAATCATGAGGAATTTTCTTATGCTCCAATAATGAATAAATCATTAGGTAATATAGATTTTTCAAAAAGTGCTAGGAAGATACATAATTTAGTTAGAGGTGTAAATCCATGGCCAAGTGCTTATACTACCTACAATGGTGTTACAATGAAAATTTGGAAAACTAAAGTGTTAAATGAAAAAAGTACTAAAGGTGCAGGTACGATAATTGATGTAAGTAAAGAAGGAATAAAAGTAAGTACTAGAGATAAGGTGCTTTTAATCGAAGAAATTCAGATGCCAAATAAAAAGAGAATGTTGGTTGGTGAATATATAAAAGGGAATACTATAGAAACTGGTTTAGTATTGGGTTAGGTGAAAAGTATGACAGATATAAAGAAGTATTTAACAAGTGTTGGGATTTTAATTTTAATATTATGGATTTTGATAGGAGTTGTAAATTTTTTTATAATAAATTTAACTCAAATATTTTCTTTAGCAATAAATATTATAATAATATCACTAATACTTATAATACTATGTTCAACAGCAGTTACTTATAGAGTAATTAAAGGAAAGAATATTAACTCAAATATAATGAAAATAAATTTTAAGATTGTCAGTGGATTATTTCCCATTATATCTTTCATTGCATCATCATTTGGTATGTCAAAAAGTGAGATTAGAAGGATATATATAAAGTTAAATAATGAATATATATACAGTAATAAATATAATTTTAATCCAGAGGATATAATAATTTTAATACCTCATTGTATTCAAGAGAATAGTTGTAAATTAAAAGTTACTAATGATATAGATAATTGTAAAGAATGTGGAAGATGCAACATAGGAGAATTAATTAAGCTAAAGGAAAGAACTAATGTAAAAATATTTGTAGCTACAGGAGGAACTCTAGCTAGAAAAATCATAATAGAAAATAAACCTGAAGCTGTTATAGCTGTTGCATGTGAAAGAGATTTAACGTCTGGAATACAAGATATTAAAAAGATTCCTGTTTTAGGTGTATTTAACAAAAGGCCTAATGGACCTTGTGTAAATACTAATGTAGATATGGTAGATATTGAAAAAGCTATAGACTTTTTAACAGGAAAAAATATATTAGCTTACAATTAAACTGTTTTTAAGTTATGTGAATATTAAGAGGATGTATAAAAAATATATTTTAGGAGAGTGTTATTTATGTACCCTATGTATGGCGGTTTTTGGGGATTTGACCCAACAATGGTTATATTAATTCCAGCTATATTATTTACTGTATATGCACAATTTAAAGTAAGTTCAACAACAAATAAGTATTTAAGAGTAAATGCACGTAGAGGATATACTGGAGAGCAAACAGCAAGAAGAGTGCTTGATTCAAATGGTTTGTATGATGTAAAGATAGAAATGGTTAGAGGGCATCTAAGTGACCATTATGACCCAAGAAGAAAGGCTGTAAGACTGTCAGAAGATGTATATTATGGAACATCTATAACTTCTGTTGCAGTAGCTGCACATGAATGTGGTCATGCGATACAACATGCTAAAGGTTACGCACCTCTTCAAATAAGAAGTAGCTTAGTACCAGTAGTAAATTTTGCTTCAAGTATATCTTGGTTTTTAATATTTATAGGATTTATTATGGCTGGTCCATTTTTAGAAATTGGGATACTATTATTTTCAGCTTCAGTATTATTCCAAATAATAACATTACCTGTAGAATTTAATGCTTCAAGTAGAGCAATCGTTCAACTTGGAAATTTAGGTATTATAGATGAGAGTGAGTCAAGACAAAGTAGAAAAGTACTTTCAGCAGCAGCTTTAACATATGTTGCAGCAGCGTTGGTTTCAATACTTCAATTACTTAGATTGTTACTGATAGCTCAAAGAAGAAATGACTAAAAGTAAAGTGGGTTGTTTAGAAACAACCCTTTTTTATGTTTAATAAAAGGGAGAAATTTATATGGATGCAAGAGAAATTGGATTTAAAGTATTATGTGATATAGAGAAAAATGATAACTATTCAAATATTGCAATAAATAAACATTTTAAAAATTTAGAAATAAGTGACATGGATAGAGGGCTTGCAACAGAATTAATCTATGGAGTAGTAGAAAATAAGTATTATTTAGATTATATAATCAATAAACTTTCAAAAATAAAAGTAAAAAAAATGTCAACTTATGTTAAAATCTTTTTAAGAATGGGAACATATCAGATTTTGTTTTTGGATAGTATATCTGATTATGCAGCAGTTAATGAAACTGTAAAATTATCTAAGAAATATGATAAAAAGTCTTCTGGTTTCATAAATGCTATTCTTAGAAATGAAATAAGAAACAAAGATACTATAATGGACATAACTGATGAAGATAGTGTAAAATACTTATCAATAAAGTATTCTTACAATTCTTGGATTATAAAAAATTGGATGGATAAATTTGGACAAGAATTTACTGAAGATTTGTTGGAAGCGAACAATGAAAAGCCTAGTATCTATATAAGGACAAACACACTTAAAATAAGCAGAGAAGAACTTATTGAAAAGTTAAATGAAATGGGCATTACATGTTTAAAAGTTCCTATGGTAGAAGAAGCTATTAAAGTCGAAAAAATGAAAAATATAGAAAATAATGAATTATTTAAGGCTGGTTTATTTACAATTCAAGATATAAGCTCTATGATAGTAGGGAAAGTAATTAATCCAAGAGAAGGTTCTTTTGTTTTGGATGTATGTAGTGCTCCTGGAGGGAAATCTACTCACTTAGCTACTTTAATGAACAATACTGGTCACGTAGTAGCTAGAGATATTTTTGAGCACAAACTAAAGCTCATAAAGTCTACTGTAAACAGATTAGGTCTTAAAAATGTATGTGTAGAAAAATTTGATGCTTCTGAGATTGATGAAAAGAGTATAAGTAAATTTGATTATGTTTTAGCAGACGTTCCTTGCTCTGGGTTTGGTATAATAAGACGTAAACCAGAGATTAAATATAAGAAAGAAGAAGAGTTAAGAGACATTACTTCTATACAAAAGAAAATTCTAGAAAATGCATCTAAGTATGTTAAAATTGGTGGAACTTTAGTATATAGTACATGTACAATTCAAGATGTGGAAAATATAAGTATAATTACTTCTTTTATTGAAGAAAATAATAATTTTCAATTGACTCCAATTGATGCAGTAAATGTAGACTTGGACAATCAGGATAAAGGGTATTTAAAGATATATCCTCATGTCCACGGTATAGATGGTTTTTTCATAGCAAAATTAAAAAGAATAAGGTAGTGAGAGAATGAAAAAGAAAAAAGTAGTATTAAAAAATTTTACTGAAGATGAACTTAAAGAATTTATGAAAACTATAGATGAAAAGCCCTTTAGAGGAAGTCAAATATTCTCTTGGATATATAAGGGTGCAAAAACTTTTGATGATATGAATAATATACCAAAAAGTTTGAGAAACAAATTAGAAGAAGTTTCATGTATAGGACATATAGATATAGAATTAAAGTTGGAATCTAAGGTGGATAGTACAAAAAAATATTTGTTTTTATTAGATGATGGAAATATAATAGAAACTGTGATGATGGATTATAATAGTAGAGTTACTGTATGTGTATCTAATCAAGTTGGCTGTAGGATGGGATGTAATTTCTGTGCATCTACAATGGATGGATTGATTAGAAACTTAGAGCCATGGGAGATTTTAGACCAAGTTATTAAAATTCAAGAAGATACTGGTAAAAGGGTATCAAATCTTGTGTTGATGGGAAGTGGTGAACCACTTGATAATTTTGAGAATACAAAACAATTTTTAAAAATAATTAACGAAAAAAATGGTCTTAATATAGGGTATAGACATATAACTCTTTCAACTTGTGGAATAGTACCTAAAATGTATGAATTGGCAGATTTAGAAATAGCTATAAATTTAGCTTTATCACTTCATTCACCATATGATGAAGAAAGAAGAAAAATTATGCCTGTAGCAAATGCTTATTCTATTAAAGAAATATTAGATGCTTGTAGATATTATATAAAAAAAACAAATAGAAGGGTCACATTTGAATATTCTCTTATAAAAGGAGTGAATGATTCAGAAAAAGAAGCAAAAGCATTAGCTAAGCTCTTAAAAGGTATGCTATGTCATGTAAATTTAATACCAATAAATAAAGTTGAAGAAAGAGAATATGAAAAGCCAGATAAAGCATTTATTTATAAGTTTAGGGATAGTTTGGAGAAAAACAACATACCTGCCACAGTTAGGATGTCTATGGGTTCTGATATTAGTGGAGCTTGTGGTCAATTGAGAAGAAAATACAAGTAATTTGTAAGGAGGAAGTCGTATGGTTTATAGTTGTGCCTCACATATAGGGAAAATAAGAAAAAATAATGAAGACTATTGTGAGGGAGAAGTTATAGATACAGAACATGGTCCAGTAGGAATATTTGCCATAGCTGATGGAATGGGTGGACATAAAAAAGGTGAGGTCGCCAGTAAATTAGCAGTAGAAAACATAATTGATTTTCTAAAAGAAAACTTATTACAACATGATAACGTAAAAATAGACTATATAGATGATATATTAAAACAGGCTTATAATAATGTAAACTCAATTGTGCACAAAAAATCTATGGAAGATATAGAATTTGAAGGAATGGGAACTACATTAGTTACAGCTATAGTGTATAATAATGTCTTATATGTGGCAAATGTTGGAGATAGCAGATGTTATTTGTTAACAGATGAAAAATTTGATAAAATAACTATAGACCATTCCGTGGTTGAAGAACTTATGATGGCTCATGTTATTACAGAAGAAGAGGCAAGAATACATCCACAAAGGAATAGAATAACTAGAGCAATTGGAACAGATGATATGGTTGTTGTAGATATTTTTAAGAAAGATATCAAAAAAAGTGATATAATACTTCTTGCGACAGATGGATTAACTGGGTTTATTAATGATGAAGATATAAGAGATTTAATATTAGATTATGAATATGAGAGAATTACCAATATAAGTGAAGAATTGATAAGTATGGCCAATGATGTTTCTGGTAAAGATAATGTTTCGGTTATAGTGATAAAAGTATAATTAGGACGGTGATATTGTGGGAGATACAATTTTAGGAAATCGATATGAAATCATCAGGAAGATTGGTGATGGAGGAATGGCCTTTGTATATGAGGCAAAAGACAGGTTATTAAACAGGACTGTTGCACTTAAGGTACTTAGACCTGAATTTGTAGATGACGATGAGTTTTTAACAAAATTTAAAAGAGAGGCAGAGGCAGTAGCAAGTCTTTCCCATCCAAATATAGTAAATGTTTATGATGTTGGTGAAGATGGAAAAGTTCACTATATTGTAATGGAATTTGTAGATGGAAAGAATCTAAAAGAGATTATACAAGATGAAGGTATATTAGATGAATATACTGCATTAGATATAACAAAACAAATAGCTATGGCACTTAGCGCTGCACATAAAAAGGGGATTATACATAGAGATATAAAACCTCATAATATTCTAATATCCAATGAAGGAAGAGTAGTAAAAGTAGCTGATTTTGGTATAGCTAAAGCTGTTTCAAACTCAACAATGACCAATATTGGTAGTATAATAGGCTCAGTGCACTATTTTTCACCAGAACAGGCTAAAGGTAAATTTGTAACTAATAATGCTGATTTATATTCTTTAGGTATAGTTTTATATGAAATGTTGATAGGAAAAGTTCCATTTAGAGGAGACAGTCCAATTTCTATAGCACTTCAACATATTAATGATGATATAGATTTTACATCAGAAGAAAAAGTTAGGATTCCTCAAAGTGTAAGAACTACAATAAAAAAACTTACAGAAAAATCTAGTGCAGACAGATACCAAACTGCTGAAGAGTTGATAGAAGATATAGAGTATATAGAAAAAAATATTGATTTAGATTTTATAAAAGAATATGATGATTTTGCAACTAAGAAAATTGATGAAAGAGAAATTAATAAAGTTATAAATCCAGTACCTGTAAAGCCAACACTTGAAAAGGTAGCTAAACCTGTTGAAGTTGCTGATTTAGACGATGATGAAGATTATTATGATGATTTTTATGAAGATGAAGAAGATGAAGAAGATGAGGAAGAGATAATGAGAGCTAAAAAGAACCAGAAACCTAAGAATACTCCAAGTAAGAGGATTAAGAAAAAGAAGAAAAAACAGGAAAGTCCAAAGGCAAGAAGAAGATTAAAAGTAATTGCAGCTGTTTTGATACTGATACTATGCACTCAAGTATTCTTAGCATATAAGTTTTTATTTGCAGGAGGATTTGGCAATAAATCTTTGACTGTTCCTAATCTTGTAAATATGCCATTAGAAGAAGCTCAAAGTGCTGTTGAAAAAGAAGGATTATCCTTAAGTGTAAAAAGTGAAGAGTATAGTAGTGAAGTTGATAAAAATTGTATAATATCACAGACACCTGAAGGTGGAAGTACAAATGTCAAAAAGGGTGATACTATAAATGTTGTTGTAAGTAAAGGTTCAAATCAGGCTTCTGTTCCTAATGTAGTGGGACTTACTTTAAGTAATGCAAAACAACTTATTGAAGAAAATAACTTAAAAGTAGGGACAGTTAAGTATGAATATAGTTCAATATATAAAGAAGGTACTATTTTAAATCAGAGCCCAGGAGCTAGTTCATCAAGAGTTCAAGAGGGGGATGAAATAAATTTATATGTAAGTAAAGGTTCAGAGAAGTCAAATACACAGACTCCGACAACACCAAATAAAACACCAACAACACCAGATGATGATACTACAACAGGACCTGGTTCAAACTCAGGAAACAGTGGAGGAAACTCAGGAGGTTCAAATTCAGGAAATAATGGAGGAAACTCAGGAGGCTCAAACTCAGGAAATAATGGAGGAAACTCAGGAGGCTCAAACTCAGGAAATAATGGAGGAAATTCAGGAGGCTCAAATTCAGGAGATAATGGAGGAAACTCAGGAGGTTCAAATTCAGGAGATAATGGAGAGAATTCAGGAGGTTCAAGTTCAGGAGGCTCAAACTCAGGAGATAATGGAGGAAACTCAGGAGGTTCAAGCTCAGGAGGTAACGGAGAAACTCCATCAGGCACTGGCGGAAATATTGGTAAAACAGAATAAATATTAGCAAAATAAGAGCTGTCCTTTTATAGAAAATATTTTCTTTAAAGGGCAGTTTGTTTTGTATAAAATATTGAATTGGTTATAATAAAGGAGAAAAGTATTTATGAAAAATAAAACAGTCTTAATTACAGGGGGCTCTAGAGGCATTGGAAAAGCTTTGTCTAAGGCTTTTGCAAAAGAAGGTTACAATATATTAATAAATTTTAATAAGTCAGAAAATGAAGCTAAAGAGTTGTATACTATATTGAATGAAAAAAATTTTTCTGTAAAACTTTTTAAAGCTGATGTTTCAAATAGAGAAGATGTAGAGAATATGATGGACTATTGTGTAAAGGAATTTGGAGGATTGGATGTCCTAGTGAACAATGCTGGTATAAGTCAAGACAAATTGTTTACAGATATAACTGATGAAGACTGGGATAATATGATGAATATTAATTTAAAAGGAAGCTTTTATTGTTCTCAAGTTGCTTTAAAATACATGATATCAGAGAAAAAAGGAAATATAATTAATATATCTTCTATTTGGGGTATTTCAGGTGCTTCTTGTGAAGTGCATTATTCTATAACAAAAGCAGGTATGATAGGTATGACAAAGGCACTAGCTAAAGAAGTAGGACCATCAAATATTAGAGTAAATAGCATAGCTCCAGGTGTTATTGATACTGATATGTTATCTGGATATAATGAGGAAGATATAAATGTTCTTGTAGAAGAAACTCCTTTAATGAGATTGGGAACTCCAGAAGACATAGCAAATTGTGCTATTTTCTTAGCATCAGACAAATCAAACTTTATCACTGGTCAGGTAATTAGTCCAAATGGAGGATTTGTTATTTAAAAAAAATGTGGTATTATATAAAAATAGGAATGAATAACACAATATACTACTCATAAACAGTACATGTTTATATAAATTTTATAAAGGGAGGCATTTGATGCTAGAAGGAAAAATTATAAAGGGGATTAGTGGATTTTATTATGTAGATACAGATAATGGTATTTATGAATGTAAGGCTAGAGGAATATTTAGAAAGCAGAAAATAACACCTCTAGTTGGTGATAGAGTCAAAATAAATATTGTTGATGAAGATGAAAAAAAAGGTATCTTAGAAGAAATAGATAGTAGAGATACAGAACTTATAAGACCTCCTATAGCAAATGTAGATAAGGCATTAATAGTATTTGCAATAAAAAATCCTAAACCAAACTTATCTCTTTTAGATAGATTTATAGTTTTGGCAGAAAAAGAAAATTTAGAAACTGTAATAATCCTTACAAAAGCAGATTTAGATGATAATGATACATTAGAAACTGTTAAAAATATATACGAACTTAGTGGATATAAGGTCATTCCTGTAAGCAATATTACTAAGTTAAATATAGATAAAGTAAAAGAAGAATTAAAAGAAAGTGTAGTAGTATTTGCAGGTCCATCTGGAGTTGGAAAATCAAGCTTGCTAAATGAAATAGATGAAAACTTTAAACTGCAAACAGGTGTGGTAAGTGATAAAATAAAAAGGGGAAAACACACTACTCGTCATGCTGAACTTTTAAAGTTGGAATTTGGTGGAATGGTTGCAGATACACCAGGTTTTAGTTCTCTTGCACTTGAAGATATAGAAGAAGTTGAACTTAAAGATTATTTTATAGAATTTGATAAATTTAATGATTGTAGGTTTGGTTCAAAATGTATTCATGAAAATGAACCTAATTGTTCTATAAAAGAAGCTGTTGCAAATGGAGAAATATCTAAAGAAAGATATGATAGTTATATACAGCTACTAAATGAAATAAGACAAAATAACAGTAGGAGGTATTAGAAACATGATTAAATTAGCACCATCAATATTATCAGCAGACTTTGCAAAATTATTAGAAGATGTGAGAAAGGTAGAAAGAGCAGGATGTGAATATCTTCATATTGATGTAATGGATGGACACTTTGTACCAAACATTACATTAGGACCACTTGTAGTTAAAAGTTTAAAGAAAGAAAATATAAATATGACATTTGATGCTCATCTTATGATAGAAAATCCAGATAAGTACATTGAAGAGTTTGTAAAGGCAGGGTGTGACATAATAACTGTTCATCAGGAAGCTTGTGTACATCTACATAGAACTATACAAAATATAAAATCACATGGAATAAAAGCAGGTGTAGTACTTAATCCAGCTACACCAATAGACACTATTAAACATGTACTACCTGATTTAGATATGGTATTATTAATGTCTGTTAATCCTGGATTTGGAGGACAATCATTTATACCTTGTGTATTAGATAAAATTAAAGAATTAAAAGCACTTATAGATAGTAAAGGATTAAACATTGATATAGAGGTTGATGGTGGTATAAGCCCTAAAAATGTAGCTGAAGTCGTACAAGCAGGAGCGAATGTAATAGTAGCAGGTTCTGCAATATTTGGAAGTGATGACATTCAAGAAACAGTTAATCTATTTAGAAAGAATGCTTCTCTTGAAGAACTGGTTTAAATTTAAGAATGAAAATCTGTATTGTTTTAAATGGTGAAATAGAAGATTACAAAGTTACAAGAGATATTATAATTAAAGAATGTTATGACTGCATAATATGTGCAGATGGAGGGGCAAATCATGCCTATAAAATGGAAGTAATGCCAGATTATATATTAGGAGATTTAGATTCGGTAGAAGAAGATAAAATAAACTTCTATAAAAATCAAGGTGTTAAATTTGAAAAATATCCATCTAAGAAAGATGAAACTGATACAGAACTATGTCTTTTTTTAGCTAAGACTCTTAAAGCAAACCATATTGATTTTTTTGGTGCTTTAGGTGGAAGGATTGACCACACTCTTGCAAATATAAAGTTATTATATTATTTAAAAGAATATGGTATATACTCTAGGATACTATCAGATAGAGAAGAGATGTATATAGTTGAAAATGAAGAAATTACATTGTCTGGAAAACCAGGTGATACTATTTCTGTAATAGCTATAAAAGGTGATGCTAAAGGTGTAACACTTACTGGTTTAGAATATCCTCTAGATAACTATTATATGAAATACTCTATACCTATTGGAATATCTAATGTTATGTTGAGCAATTCTTGCAAGATTAAGGTAGAGCAAGGCTGTGTACTTGTAGTTAGAAATTTATAAAAATCGATTTTGGTAATTGATTTTATATTACATAGCAGATACAATCAAGTAAAATATATTTATGATTGTATCTGCTTTTTAGTATATAATTATAAAGATATAATAAATTTTGACATAAGGGGGATTTTTTGTGGTAGATAGTATTATTTTTGATTTAGATGGAACATTATGGGATTCAACAGAAGAAGTATGCAAGGTCTGGCAGGATGTTTTAAGTAAACATAAAGAAATCGATTTAAATGTCACAAAAGATTTATTTAGAAGTGTTATGGGGCTTTCTTTTGATGAAATAGCAAATCGTTTATTTCCAAACTTAAATGAAGAAGAAAGAATGAATTTATTAAATGAATGCTCTTTAAAAGAATGTGAATATCTATCTGAAAATGGAGCTAAATTATTTGATGATATAGAAGATACTCTTAAGTTACTATCTAAAGAGTATAAGTTATTTATAGTAAGTAATTGCCAAGCTGGATATATAGAGTCTTTTTTAAAAGCACACAAATTGGAACAGTATTTTATAGATTTTGAATGTCCTGGAAATACTGGTTTACATAAAGGGGAGAATAACAAACTTATAATTGATAGAAATAAATTAATGAGTCCAATCTATGTTGGAGATACACAAGGTGATGCAAATAGTGCTAAATTTGTGAACATACCTTTTATATATGCAAAATATGGATTTGGGAATGTAGATGGATATGATTATTTTATAGAATCATTTAAAGATTTGTTAGAACATGATATATTAAAATAAGATGATTTTAAAGATTATATTAAAATAATAAAAAAGTTATGGGGGGATTTAAAAAATGGAATTACAAGATACTATTTTTAAAAGACAAAGTGTAAGAAAGTTTAAAAATCAAGATGTATCAGATGAAGATATCTTAAAAATGATAAAAGCAGCAGGAGCAGCTCCATCAGGAAAAAATATTCAAAACTGGCATTTTGTAGTTGTAAAACGTCGTGATTTAATGGAAAAGATAGCAGATGTGATAACTAAAAAGCAACAAGAAATACTTGTAGAAATGGATAAAGTGTCAGTAGAGAAAGCTAATAGATTTAGAAAATTTGTACCAAACTTTACATTATTTTATTTAAAAGCTCCAGTTTTAGTATTAGTTTTTACAAAGGTATATAATCCATCAGGATATTATGAATTAGAACTTATAGATGCACCTAAAGAAACTATAGATAAATTATTCATAAGAAATCCAGGTATGCAGAGTTTAGGTGCTGCAATTGAAAACTTTACACTATCAGCAATTGAACTAGGATATGGTTCTTGTTGGTTGACAAGTCAAAACTATGCAGCAGATGAAATCGAAGCTCTCTTAGAAACAGAAACTGGATTTGAAAAGGGAGAATATTTTTTAGGGGCAATGTTAGCACTTGGAGTACCAGAAGATAATTTAAAGAGTCCATCTAAAAAACCAGTAGAAGAAATATGTACATTTATAAAATAAAAGACAAGAATATTCTAAAAACAAAATGAGTTAAAAATAAATATTTTAAAAATTAAAAAGTAGATTTTATTGATATTAATTTTATATTTCAAATCGTTGATTTAATTAATACAATAAGAACTACTTTTTTTGTGTACATTAATTGTGAATATCTTCAAATCTTTAGAAAATCTTTAGAAAAGTATATATAAT